>CAZNYY010000006.1:7780-20856 GCA_964577335.1 uncultured Oscillospiraceae bacterium
CTAGAATAAAAACTGCGTCGAGAACAATATTCAGCGTTATCGGTATAACCCAGATAATGAGACTGTATGCCATTTTCCCCTCAGCACGGATTATCGATGAAAATCCCGTTGAAAACACATTGCCCGCCAAAACGATGATGAAATATTCCTTTGCGTATCCGTAAAGCTCATCCGTCACGCCCATGAGTTTGAGTAACAGATTCATCAGTGCGAAACCGATAGCAGTCGTAATCACGGCAGTAATATAGAAAACAATCATTGCGTTGAGAGTAATTTCTCCTGCTTCACAGTTTTTTCCTTCTCCGAGCTTGCGAGACACCAGCGAAGCGGCGCCACCCCCAAGAGCGGTCGCAATCGCACCTTGAAGTATCACGAACGGAAAAACGACGGACACTCCCCCCATAGCGTGGTCACCAACGCCCCAGCTTACGAACAGTGTATCGGTAAGATTGTAAACTGAATTGAGAATAAGTGCAACGAGTGTGGTCACGGCGAAACTCAATACCAGTTTTGGTATTTTTTCATTCGCCATTTTTTCTGCCTTCAATAGCGATTTTCTTTCCTTTTCGGTCAGTGTTTTGGGCTCTGATTCGTTGTTTTCGATGATTTGATTTTCCATATCATTTATCGGATTTTAAGATATCGAAGCCTGTCTTATAAAAAAACATTGCTCCGGCGAAAATGTTACGCCACCATCCGAAATGAGCGGGAGAATAACGGTAATATTTTTCCGCTTCCATTAAAAGTCCCATATACGCCATCATTACGCCGTAACGGATTTCGGTTTCCCGATTTACTTCTACGGGTTCTTCCGCAACAGAGTTGTAAGCCGCTATCGCTTCAGTTTTTTGCTTTAAATCGGGTTGCATCATATCAAGACATATGAAATCCGCCATTCTGTCGCCCCAAAAACAGCGCTCCGGGTCAATCCACCAATATTTTATTTTGCCATCGATGCGCTTTGCGATGATATTTGGCATCCAGATATCGTAGTTAACCATGCGGCATTTCGCTTTTTTCAAGACCTCTTTGTATTCGTCGATATAATTGAGCAGTTTTTCGCCCCGCTTGGAACGGTAGCCCTTGGATTTGCAGCTGTCTATCAGAGATATAGTCATAGCACGCACCGCATGATACCAATTATCGTACAGTTGTTGTTGAATATAACCGAACTTATCGCTTTTGATTTTATGCATCTCTGCTGCCATTTGGGCGATATTTGCTTTCAATGTGCGTTTTTCTTCATGTGACATCGTTATCTTATCGGACTGTTCTCCGTCGATTTTATCCATAATAAAATAATCAGAAGATATAATTTTTTTACTGTCGTCATAAAAATATACTTCAGGCACATTAATGGGAGTATCCTCACGCATGCGTTTATACCAATAAACCTCAGAAGCCATCATACCTTTTTCATAAGGCAAAATCTCGGCTTCGGGAGAGGGCGCAACCTTAAGAGCGTATTCCTTTCCGTTCGCTGTCACTGCGAAAACGGCGTTGAATTCCCCAGCACCAAGCGGTTTAATATCCGTTACACCGCTAATTTTCGCCGCATCAAATAATTTTTTTATTATTTCATCGCTGATATTATTTTTTGTTCTGCTTCTCATATTTCTCCTCCGTTATCTGTTTTTATTATTTGAGATAATATATCTTCATATTTTGCGCTCATTTTTAACCTCATAAAAAATAATAATTCATTATTATCTTACTCCATTTTGCTTTTGTCTTATATCATATTTTTGTTTTTAATATCATATTTTTGTTGAGTTTTATGCTTCGCTTATTGTATAATAATTAAAAGGTTTATGGAAAACAAAAAATTAATCAACATCAAAATACTTCCCAATTCGAAGAATCCCATTTTCAATCAGCGTGAAACGGGTGTATCGCATACTTCTTACCTTGAAGAGATAGCATTTTATTCTAACGTGCAAAGCGGAAATGTGAATATGGTAAAACAGTGTATGCATGATTTCTTGAAAAAAGGCATTGTCATCGGACATTTGTCCAACGACAATTTAAGGCAGATGCAATATTGGGCTGTATGCTGCATAACGATGCTTACAAGGTATGCGATTCAAGGCGGACTGGAAGAAATGACGGCATACAATCTTTCGGATTCATATATCATGTCGGTTGATAAAATGGCTTCCGCCGACGAAATAACCGCTTATCTGGAAAATATAGTAATCGAAGTTACGACCTTAGTTCACGAAAATCAGCATAACGGTTATTCAAAGGAAATATTGCGCTGCATAAATTACATAAACAAACATCTTCACGAACGCATTTTATTGGAAGATTTAGCGGCCGTTTCCGGATATAGTACTTCGCATTTATCAAAAACTTTTAAAAAACAAGTTGGAAAAAATATAAGCGGATATATTGTATCGAAAAAAATCGAAGAAGCCAAAGCATTGCTGTGCGGAGATAACTCACAGGAAATGATATCCTATTATCTTGGTTTTTGTTCCCAAACTCATTTTATTTCTTGTTTCAAAAAAGAATGTGGCATTACTCCCAATCAATATCGAAATAGACAATAATTTATCAACATAGTTTTTCCTTCCAAACTTGAATTGGTCACGAAATCAAAAGGTCTTTAATCCATTTTGTCGCAAAATCAAACGATTGACTTGAAATCGCTCCTTGTCGGTTTTGTTTGACTTCATATATGTCCGCAAGACGGGTCTCTATGCAGTCATATTCCTAGCCGCAGACCTCGGACGAAAACTCACCATATAAATCACGGAATGTTGCAAACTCGTGTCGAGCCAAAACCTCGACTGTTATTCGCTCCGCACCGTCCGTCCTTGTAAAAACTATTATATCCCCACTTTCACTTGCTTGCGCTTTTCATCATTCAAGCGTATTTCTATTGTCTTTTTGCCCGACCGTATAGCTTCAAACGGGGAGGGATTCAATCGCATATTGTGTATCATAATAATACACATTTTGTTTATATCTTCGCTAAAAGTTAAGTCTATTGTTGTAAAATGAAAAAAGGCGATGAGGCTTTTTCTGCCCCCGCCCTATTCTACATATAAGGGTTCATTTCCCCGTTTCCACGGTATCGTCAATTTCCGTGCCGTCCTTTAAGCAAAAAATTATTTGGTTTTTGTTTTTGACAATAATTTTATCAACCAGTTGTGTGAATATATCTTTTTTAAAACCCTCTTGCTCTTCCGCTGTCCGCAAGAAGTCCGAAACAATCTCTTGATACGCTGCGCTCAAGGTTGCCTCGCTCTGCTCATCCGAAAGTCTGTTTGCAAGTCCAAACCCCGATGCCCCTTTATACATGACGCCTAAAACCCGCTCCGCAATAACCGCACTCAATTTTGCCGCTGAAAGCGTGCCTTCCCGAACACCCCCTTTCCAGCGTTCTCAACGCTTCACAAAGAAACTCGCCGTTGCATTTCTGCCTGTAGTATTCTTTTTCCTGCCAAAGTGTAGTAAAAATATCCAAGCATTCAAAACCGCTTCGCAGGGCGGCTCCTGCGGCGGTGTGTTTTCATTATTCCCAGTTATCTTCGCATTTTGGCATTATAATCTCTTATGTTTTTTTAGGCTGCCACACTATTATGTCGAAAAGTGGTTTTAGTAGCTTAATACCCTTAACTATTTCATCGCATATTCCGTCAAAAGTTTTGATTTTTTCATCATCGGGCTTGAAACTTAAACTTAAATATGAAAAGCGACCGTCTTTATCGTTTTTGCGCAAATATTCGGCTAAGCTCGATTGCATATCTAAATTATAGCTCTCGCAATCTTGAATAATCCAAGTTAAATCGTTGCCTCTTAACTTTTCCGCTTGTTCATTTATTCTAGGTGCAAGTTCCGCCATTTTTGCGTACTCATGAAGGCTTGCTCTATCCCATGAGCCATTCGGAACTGCGAAAAACAGGTTTACTTCAAACAACGAACTTGATATGCAATACTGCAGGCAAGTGTGTTTTGTTATGCTCGTGAACGGGTCTTTTTTGTCAAGGCGAGCAAAATCTAATTGCTCGCGTTTCCAGTAGCGTACACCTAACCACCCAACTTTATTGTGGTTAAAAACGGTAGGAAAAGTTAAGGATGTTGTGTTAGACTTTTCCCAATGTGGATACAAATTCAGTGGAGCGATTTTCCTTTCAACGGTTCTGTGAATATCCAATAATTTTGTTTGAACTGCTTTTCGTTGTGCTCCAATTGCGCCAATGCTGCTCAAACTTTGATTTCGGTCAAAGAATGTTTCATAATCGGCGAATTGAAAATAATAGCCTGTCAAATCGTATGTTTGTTCGTCAAATGGGTCTTGTCTCTTTACAAACCTTTTTAGTTTTCGGTTTATTTCCTCTTTCGCCTTTTTCAGCTCCGCAAGCGCAGTTTCTTGCTCTTTATAGAATTCTATTCTTTCAGTGGTTAAAATGTCGGTTTGCGAAAAGCAATACGCTTTAAACTTTTCCAATTGCTCTATGTCCTCTGCCGTTGGTGTGCAAATGTTGTCAAATTCGATATTCTTTTCAAACCCGCCCAACGTAAAATTTGACGAGCCAAATATTAATATGGATTCGCTTTGTCCTTTAATATAATACAGTTTTGGGTGAAATAATCTGTCACCCCTTGAAATCCTTATTGTGGCAACTTGACTAAGCGTTTGCAAAAGTTCGGCGGGCTTTTCGTCTGAAAACTCAGCAGACAAGCATATTACCACTTTTTCTTTTGGCACCGCATTGCGCCTCGCAAGGCGTTTTAGCATCTCCACACCGTGATTTGATAAAAAGGCGGAAACAATAAAAATTTCTTTTATTCCCGCAATGGAATTAAGTTGCTCCTCAAGTTGTAGTGCGTTGCTATCTTTATCCCAATAATATTTATTGCTCATGCTGTACCCCTTTGTTATTTGCTGCAACAATGCTTATACTTTTTGCCACTTCCGCATGGGCAGGGTGCATTCCGCCCTGTGCCACTGTTTATTCTATCCATGGCTTCATTAAACGACTTTTGGTCTTTATGTATTGTCATAAAGTCGGAAATCTTAATGCCCGCCTCCTTAAACTGTTGCTCAAGCCCGTTTATTACGTTCATAGCCGCTTTGTCGTAATCTCTCGCATCCCTATCCCCGTCGCCGCTATCAATCATCTGCCGATTCAATGCACGAAACATAAATAGATATGCAAATAGAGTCTGTGTTTCCTCAAGCGTCAAATTTAACTTGCCGTCTTTAAATTTACTCTCTATTTGCGAAATTAATTTTGAAGCGTCGGTGGTGGATACGCTTGCGCCTTTCTCTGCTATTTCTTCTTTAAGTTGGTCTTTTTGTAGTTCTAATGCTAGCCTCACAACTATGTATTCTTTGTCACCTAAATGCATAAAAGCCTCCTGGTATTTTATTCTTTTTATTTGTTATCCAAGCTACGCCAGAGATAAAGACTGGCTATGTTTCGTAATAGTTTCCAAGTTTTTCGCTATTTTCAACGGTCTTTTATTGGAAACTTCACTCCGCTTGCGTAGAGGTTCTGTTATTTATCGCCCACGCCAAGCCGCTGTACCATGTTTCTCTCTATGACCACGCCCATTATTGGGTCAGCTTTTGTTAAATATTCTCTTGCCTTCGCCGTAGCGGTCATGCTCTTTTTCATATCTTTTTTCCCGCAATGTGCATTACCATTACTTTTTACCTAGAGTTACCAACTCTATTAGTTTAACCATGTAGCTATATCAGCGAAATATGAGGCATTCGCTCCAAGATTGAAAGATTCAATTTTTCGCTCAACATCGCTTAGAGCCGAAAGTAATTATGGGCATAACATGCACTCGCCTTATCTATTTAAGGACATCCATTCCCGAAGTGCCGCCTAACGCCTCAGTCAATCCATCGTTGTAATCGCTCACAAATTCACCTTGCCCGCTTTGTTCATATCGACGACGCTCATGGGCTTGCTTTTTTTACAGTCTTGCCGTCCGTACCCGCAATCGCCGCGCTGTCTATTTCCGCCTGTAATTAAGTAAATCATATAAGACAGTTAAGCCCATTTCCCAGACTTGGTTTTTATATGCTCAGTCATAGTTGTTGATTTCCTCTTTGTTATAGGTAAAGAATCCATCAAACCCATACAGTAAGCCAAATAATTATATGTATTGTTGTAGAACTCTTTTTTTCTTGTACAGTCTCTATCATCACCTTCAGGTACGTATAAAATTAACCCTTGTCTTGCTCGTGTCATTAACACTCTATAAGCATTTTTGAGATAAATTTTGTTTAATTCATTGTTAATATTTTGCCATTTTGTACCATTGAAATTATAGTATCCCCATTCTCCATTCTCAAATCTTAAGTTCGCATCCCACGCAACTATGGTAAAATCCAACTCAAGGCCCTGTATGTCAAATTCCGTTGCTGTATCTTCAAGATAGTATGAAGAGCGCACATCATCTTTACCATTAAGAAACCAGTTCACCGCATCTATTTTACTTTGCACCCAAACACCTTCAGCTCGCAACCTTCGTCCACCGCTGCTGGCTGTGAGACCATACCGTTCTGAGCCTCTAGCCTTTTGCTTAATCATTTCTTTTGCTTCGTTTAAGTCTCTAATTAGTTTTATAGGATATGTTTTTGATAATTCTTTATATAGTTCTCTTGCCTTTTCAGGTTCAATATCTAATACTACCTTAACAAACTCCGCAACCTTTTCACTTCTAAAAGAACGTAAGGAAACCGAAAGGTGTAGACCATCTACAAATTGATAATTTAGGCCACTTATCATTTTATCAAGACTAGAATCTCTTACATATTCTGTATCAGTTATGTTATTGGATAAATATACATCCCAGTTGTAATACTTGTTCTTTAATGTTTCAAACCAGTCAAGAAGTCCAGCTTCTCCTACATTTATTTCTTGCCCACCACCAATAAGGCAAATAATTGTTGCCCAGTCCTCGTGCCTATCCATAATACTAATAAGAAACTCTGGCTCACTCATCTGAAAATCTGGCACGCCTTTCTTGGTTTGCATAAACTTGGATGTTTGATGAAGGTCCCATGCTCTTTGAGCTTCATCAAAAATAACGACCTTTTCTAAAGGAGCTTTTTCTGTTCTAAGTGCATCATCTCTAAAGTGATGGATTATCTGTATAAAAGATTTAGCTTTACGCAGAGCATCTGTCTTCTTTTTTCCCGTCTTTGATACATCATCTCTTGCCAATGCTTCTTGTAAAACATCAACAAGTGGGCCATTACCAGATAAGAAAACTGCATGTTCCTCTTCTTCAAACTTATGCCTATTGCAAGCAATATTGAGTCCAGCAAGAGTCTTACCAGCTCCAGGAACTCCAGTTATAAAGCATATAGATTTTCGTTTATTGCTTTTGCTGTTTTCTATAATATTGTCTATTGCCGCAGCTGTTATCGCAAGATTTTGAGCGCCAGCATCGTTTCTTGATATTTCATTTACGTTATGGCCAGAATACAATGCTTGAGCGGCTTCTATTATTGTCGGTGTTGGTTGATAAGCAGAATATATCCAATCTTGAGGATCAATTATTTCTTCATTAAAACAATAAATTAGCTTTCTAAATTTACTTGTAAAGGTTTCCCTATTATATAATAAAGGCTTAACAATGTTATCCTCATAGGTTTCAATAACATCCTTATAATCCTTTGCATTGGTTGCGATAAGTATTGGAACAATCTTGATATGATGACTATCTTTATGAAAGTTTTTCAAATCCAGAGCATAATCAAGAGCTTGATCTATAGCAAAACCACTGTATTCATAATCACCACACTTAAATTCGAGAATATAGGCTACACCTTGAATTATAAGCACAACGTCGACTCTGCTTCCAATACGCGGAATGGTATATTCAAATATAATGTGTCCTTCCACGCCTTTCAAACATTCTTTGAGAATAGCAATTTCTTGAAGCCAAGTATTTCGTTGTAAATCATTCAAATCGAACTGATTGTTCCTGGCAAGTTCACCGAGAATATAGTTATCACTTTGGTTTACAAATTCTGCTATTTTTGCATCATAGTATGAACGTGTCATATTTCTCCTCAAGAATTTGATTATTGTTACAAGAGCCTTATTTATGTAATTCTTATTTTTTTATTTTAATATTTTAATATTTTTATTATAACTACACCGTTTGCTTGTACGATTTAATTTCATTATACAACATTTGGAGGTCAATATGCTACCTATTAAAAAAATTGATAAAATTCGTTCTCTTTATTATGACGAAGGAAAGAAAATGAAGGACATCTCTCGCAAATTGAAATGTTCTACAATACACCGCGTAAGCAAAAGTGCGTAGTGCATCATCAAATGGGATTATGTGCGTAGCCCAGAATTTTAAATTAGAAATTGTGACAATAAGTATTGTTAGGATTACATTATAAGGATGTATTTTGATGTGTTGTTTTTGCTTTTGAAATTATTTTTTATTATATCGAAAATGCTTGTTTTTTTATAGACTTTTTGAAAAGAAAAGAGTAGCATATAGCTAAGATAAAAAAATATTAACAGTCCACAAGGATAAAAAAATGATTGCAATTAAAAAGGCAAAGGCAGAAGATTTACCCTTTCTATACTGCCTGGAAAATGCGGCTTTTGACCGCAGCAGGCAGTCAAGAAAAAGCGCTATAAGGCGCAGCGTTACAAGTTCTAATCAAATGGTGTTTATTCTTGAAAAAGACGCCAACCCCTGTGCAAGCGCTACTCTGTTTATACACTTATACTCTGTACGGCTGTATTCCATAGCGGTTTTACCGGAAAGCCGTGGCAAAGGTTACGGCAAGATTTTAATGGACCACATAATAGCCTATGCTAAAGAAATAAATGTATCAGCCATTACATTGGAGGTTGAAGAGAGCGACACAAGGCTGCTGTTTTGGTATAAAAACTATGACTTTGAGTTCATTAAAAAGCTGCCCGATTATTACGGAGAGGGAAGACATGCATTAAAATTGCAAAAGAGTCTTGATGACCGTAGTCAAAAAATAAAAAATATTGTTGTGATAGATAAGCCGTTGAGTTTTTTAGAGGGCATCAGCCATATCGAAATAGTTTTTGCTAAGGACTATATAGTCAATGAAAAATTTCAAAGGCTAAAAGGTGTGCGGATTTTTAATCTGTGCTCGTCGTACGAGTACCAAACCATGGGCTATTATGTTTCATTGCTTGCCTCTGCACGCCAACAGCGTATAATACCAAACGTGGCTACTATTAAGGACTTTTCGGATACGGTAATCACCCAATCCATAGCAGAAGATTTTTTTCAGCAAGTCCAGTCTGCACTTGCAAAAGTGAAAGACACAGAATTTATTTTAGATGTCTATTTTGGAAAAAGCCTGGTGAAAAAATATGATACTTTGGCAAAAACGCTGTATAAACTATTTGAAAGTCCCCTTACCCGTTTTATATTTAAGAAAAACGGACATTGGTCGTTAAAAGAGGCAACTCCTATAAATTTAGAATCGGTGGAGTTAGAGCAGGATAAGCTAAATGAACTTGCGGCTATATATTTTAGTCAAAAAAAATTTACAACAATTAGGTTTAAGAAATATAAATACAGCCTTGCTATTCTCATTGACCCTAACGAACTCACGCCCCCGTCCTGTCGCAAGGCATTAAAATATTTTGCCCGTGCCGCTGAAAGAATAGGCTTTTATACGGAATTCATAACAAAAGAGGACTACTTGCGCCTTACTGAGTTTGATGCATTGTTTATACGCACTACAACTAATGTCAACCATTTTACCTATTTATTCTCCCGCTATGCATATGCGGAAGGTCTTGCGGTAATTGACGACCCTTGGTCCATATTAAAATGCGCAAACAAGATTTATCTTGCAGAAACTATGCGCCAATTAGGTATTAAGACACCTAAAACTATGATTATCAACAAGGAAACAAGTTATTCTAATATAGTAAATGAGTTAGGTTTCCCCATTGTTTTAAAAGAGCCGGATAATGCATTTGGATTGGGGGTATTTAGAGCCGATAATATGCGCTCTTTGGAGGAAATGTTAAACAGAATTTTTGATAAGTCAGACATAGTTTTGGCGCAGGAGTTTACAAAGAGCAGCTTTGACTGGAGAATTGGCGTACTTGACAACCAACCGCTATTTGCTTGCAAGTACCATATGGCAGAAAACCATTGGCAAATTGAAAAGTGGGACTCAAGCCATACCGACGTAGTGTACGGAAAGCATGAAACACTGCCAATAGAGCAAGTGCCAAAGGAAATTTTAAAAACCGCACTCAAGGCGGCGGCGGCAATGGGCGATGGACTATATGGTGTAGATTTAAAAGAAATAAACGGCAGCGCATATGTGATAGAGGTAAACGATAACCCTAATATAGACAATGACATAGAGGATAAAGTCCTTAAAGGAAAGCTATATCACAAGATAATTTACAGCCTATATAATCGCCTGGAAAGAGGTAGTGTGGGCAGGTACGTTTCTAAGGAATATAAATCACCAGAAAATAATGAGATAATTAATGCCGCAACTAAAGCTTGACTTTAAATCTCAATAAACTTTAGAAATATAAGGTTGGATTGGAATGTGCACGACAAAGCGTGTATCGGTCTTTTGAAGATAGATGGTGCTACTTTTTGTGCTAAACTTAAATTAAGAGCGAAATCAAAAGGTCTTTAATGCACTTTGTTTTCCTTTTATCCTGCGTGAGCTTTTATTATTGAAAGTCGTTTGATTTTTTTAACCGCTAACTTACCTTTCTTGTAAAAAGTCGTTTAATATGCTACAATTTTGATATAACAGCTTAAGCAAAAAATTAAAATTCACAGCTGGGAGAAATGCAATGAAAACAATAAGGCTATTATATCCCGATTATTTAAGTGGTCGATTGGAAACATATTATTTCGGGGCAAAACTGCTATCAGTAATATTGCCTGAGAACGAAAATCAACCTTTGTTAAAAGTGAAAATTGCACCGCCTGATGAAAAAGAACGCAGTATAACAGACGGAATCTATGCAAAAGATGAGGTGATTGCCGGCATAAAGCAGGCAATGAAAGTTATTGAAGCCGCTAAACCGGATAAAATTATAACTATTGGTGGAAATTGTATTGTATCACAAGCTCCTTTTGACTATTTGCATGGACTTTACGATAACTTAGGTATTATTTGGATTGATGCGCATCCTGATGTGTCAACAGCAAAAGATGGATATCCAAATGCACATGCTATGGTACTTGGCTCACTGATGGGCTATGGTGCTGTTTCGCTTTCTGATTTGATGAAAAATAGACAATTTAATGCTGATGAGATTATGTTCATTGGCTTGCAAAAATTACATGATTACCAAGAAAAATTCTTGGACGAAATAGGATTGTCCTTTAGCATTCAAGGAGAAAATCCTGTCAGTTTTGAAAACATAAAGAGTTTTATTTCTCGCTTTGACCATATTGTAGTTCACCTTGATATCGATGTGTTAGATGCAAACTTATTTCACTCAACCTACTTTGCAAACAAAGAGCTAATTGGTGACGGCAGTGGTAGCGGAAAAATGAAAATGGAAGAACTTAGCAAAGTGTTAGATTATATTAATAGCAATGCAGATGTCGTTGGATTTACAATTGCAGAATACCTGCCATTTGATGAACATCGGTTGCATAAAATGTTTAAGAATATCAATTTGTTTACGGACTGATTAAATAGCTTTTTTATTTATTATGCCAAACCAAAAACTGCAGTTTGAGAAGTTAGACTAGTATTGTGCATTGACTACACTATTTAAGACGCAGAGCGGAAATCGTTAAAATCACAATTACCGCTCTGTTTTTTAATTTTACAAGCCAAAAGCGGCAGACTTTAAGACAAGCTGAAGTCCACCGCTTTTTTGTGCATCAAACAAAGTTAAATAAAATTGTCTACCTTTTCGATTTCGTATCCTTTGTAATCTAAAATAGATAAAAGGGGGAAAGCATAGCTGTTGAGCATCGAAAAGGGGAGCTAAACACAATATTCTTTCCCGCCTTCGCAGCCTGCTAGCGAAACGGAATAGGTGTATAAACATAGCCATATGCAAGTATTGATTCGGGCAGGTTCAACCTGTGGGGGCGAAGGTTATGACAAATTAATCTCAATTATTATTTTGAATCGTGACTTTAATCGCCTGTTTAATCTGTCCCACCTCGACTGACATTCTACCTAGTGGCAGCGAATCCTTGACCATATACCTTAGCTGCGGAGTAAATAAAAATATGGGGGTATTTCCCGAGCCGTCGCTTATCACCATGATGCCTGGCTCATTAATATATACCTCACCGCTTCCGTTGGTATTTGCACCAGTGCCGAAAGTAATCTGATCCCCTATCGACATGGATGATTGTATAGCAAGAATTAGGTCTGTATCGCAGCCCGGTGAGTAGGGATCAGGCGGGGGCAAATAGGTGATACTTGGGTCATACACCGAACCTGCGCCAAGATATATACCAGCGATTCTGTCTATTGATATATAGCTGTAATCTGAGCCGTCCTGTATGACGAACAGACCCGACCCATCGGCTCCGGGAGCGCTATATACCTGAATAGCTACCCCTGACAATGTAGCCATCTGCTCCGGAAACACGGTCATAGAAGTTGAGGGATATAGGGTCACTATCTGCTCTAGCAGATTAGTTAGCTGTCTGACAGCAAAGCATCCCGTGCTGTCCATTATAGTGCTTGCAGCACCCTGTGGACCTGTTGGACCTGTAGGACCAATGACGCCTTGCGGACCTGTAGGACCGATGTCACCCTGTGTTCCCTGTAACCCTTCCGGTCCCTGACAGCCTCTTGCGCCCTGCGGACCTTCTGGACCTTGTACTCCGGCAGGACCTTCTGGTCCGATTGGACCGGTTGGTCCGAGTAGCCCTTGCGGACCTTGAGCTCCTTCAGGTCCTGAAACACCTTGAGGACCTGCGGGGCCCGTGTTCCCTCTTGCTCCAATAGGTCCTGGTATTCCCTGCGGACCAGCCGGTCCGATATTGCCACGAGGACCTCTAGGACCTTGACAGCCAGAATCTCCCTGCGGACCAATATCCCCACGAACTCCTTGAGCCCCCGGAGGACC
>CAZNYY010000007.1:0-20814 GCA_964577335.1 uncultured Oscillospiraceae bacterium
CTTTTCTTTCATATTTAGATAAATTTCTTAACAAATCACCCGTTCCTTGCCTTTGCCCAATTACTTTTATTTCCCAAGCAGCGAGAGCGCCATCGTCGCCTCGTCGGTAATAACGGTTATATCCGGATGCAGGGCAAGCAGTGTGGCGGGTACATTTGTAGTAATACTGCCGCCAAACATCTCGTCGAGTATCCTTACCTTCTTTTCCCCGTTTATAAGAATGAATATTTTGCGTGCTTTAAATATTGTTCCCACGCCCATCGTGAGTGCGTGCCTCGGAACCTGAGAGGCATCCTCGAAAAAGCGTGAATTGGCTTCAATCGTATCCTCTGTCAGTTCAACCTTGTATGTTTTTAGCGAGAGGCGCTCATCAGGCTCATTAAAGCCTATGTGCCCGTTTACCCCGCTCCCCAAAATTTGAACATCTATTCCGCCGGCTTCCTCAATCATTTTCTCGTACTTTTCAACTTCTTTTTCCGCATCCGCAGCGCTGCCGTCCGGAATATGTACGTTTTCTTTCCTTATATTTATATGCGAAAAGAGGTTTTGGTTCATAAAGTAATAATAGCTTTGGGGGTCCTCCCTATCGATTGGGAAGTATTCATCCAAATTAAATGTTCTAATCTCCGAGAAGTCCATTTCTTTATTCCTGTACATATTTATAAGGTTTTTATAAAGACCCAGGGGGGTTGAACCCGTTGCAAGACCCAAAATCAGATTTGGTTTCTTTGCGGCGGAATCCTTTAGCTGCCCGGCAGCATAAGAGCTCATCTCATCATAATTTTTACAAACTACAAGTTTCAATATCCACATTCCTTTCCTATACATATGCGTATATTGTATCACAACCTCCCATTTTTTTCAACCACTTCGCAATAAATTAAGAAAAAACCCGAAAAAGTAAACAGACCGCCGGTGGAGCGGTCTGCAAAAAGGAGGGAAAATGAAAAAAAGTTTTTCGTGTATCGATTGTGGTACATTAATATAATACCACGTTAAAAGAAAATGTGCAAGGGCTATCTTAATAATATTTTTAAGAATTTATAAATTTTCTTTTAGTAAACTTGCACAAAAATACTGCAAAATCAATCTGTTCCCTGATTTTTGGTATCATTCCCTTCATCTGCCGTACCATTATTGTTCATTACTTTCATTAATACGGGATAAACATAAACCATTTGTATGAGGGCTACAAAAGAGAATATTATTATAGGGGTCACCAAAAAACCTATTATTAAATAATTGAGGGTAAGATATGAAACCAAAGCACAAGTAGCTAAACACAATATAAAGATACCTATGGTTTGAGGCAGCTTCATCAGAAGAAATATAGAACAGTTTCTGTATAACTGACTAAGCTTTAAATCAAAGGTAACCATCATGGGGTACAAATACATTTTCCCCATCAAAAACATAATGGCAAAAATAAACACAAATGATGACATTACTGTCTGAAGGATGGGCGGCAGTGTTTCAGCCATTCCGCTTGTGTAGAAGTTTATATTTGATGATATAAGGAAGATAAAAATAAGATCTATTATCAGCACCCCTGCCCCCTGCTTAAAATTCTTTTTAAAATTTTCAAAAAAATCACTGAGCAGCCATGCATGGTTTCCTGTGGAATAGTTTCTTAAAACATATATAAATCCTGCGGAAGCAGGGCCGGCACCCAGAAAAATTAAAAGTCCGACCGCAAGCATTACATTCAGAAGAAGCGATGCCTCTAAGAAATATTCCATATCCGATATCCTCTGTAAAAGAACCCCCGTAATATTTGTTGCCGCAATAAAATATACAAACAACACCGGAAGACTCACAACAAAAAACAGTAAATTAAGTTGTACAAGTCTGCCGAATTTTCTAAACAGAGTGTCAAAAAACAAGGACACCCCTCGTTTCTTCGCTTCGTCCTTAGACACTCCCGGTCCTTCCTTTGAATAATCAAAAAAACCAAATAAGCCTGCCATTATAAACTCCGTTCCGCCGCAAAGAATACGGCATAAAAATTCCCATTAAAACTCAATACCTTTTCTTGCCGCCGCCCCGTGTTCAAACGGGTGTTTAATACATTTTATTTCGGAAACGTAGTCCGCAGCCCCAATTAATCTGCGCCCCGCCCCCCTGCCTGTTAAAACCACTTCGGCAGAATATTTTATTTGTGCGAGAAAACACAGCACCTCCTCCTCGTCAATCATCTTGCAACCAACGGCACAAATAATTTCGTCCATAACCAGCATATCAAAATCCTTCACCCGCCTTTTGCACTCAAGAAAAATATCTTGTGTACTCTTATAAAGCAGATGCCTGTTTTCTTCATCCATTTCCCAGATAAACCCCCGGGGTTCTGTGCGGTATATTATTTCTATACCAAGCCCCTCCGCCACAAGTGCTTCCCCCGATAGTTCTGGTTTTAAAAATTGTGATATTAAGACCTTGCCGCCCCTGCCATATTTCCTCATGGCAAGACCAAATGCCGCCGTAGTCTTTCCCTTTCCGTCGCCTGTGTAAATATGTATCACAAAGCATCTTCTCCTACATTTGCGCTTTTTTTATTTTGTCACCCAAAATCCCCACAAAAATCACAAGATACCGCAAAAATGCCAGTGCCGCAAATAAAACCGGCAACCACTGAAAAAATAAAAACAAGTTTTGCGGAAGAATTTCATAAAACATTAATATGGCAGCTACGCACACCGTTGTGACCACTGTTGCAATTTTCCCATAGAAATTTGCACCCACAACAACGTTTTTGCGAAAGAGAAATACCCCTCCCAAAAACATCATTACTTCCTTCGCCATAATTATCATCACTGCAAGCCAGGGCATAAGACCCTGTGCCGCCATAGTAACTAAAACCGTTATCTGCATGGCCTTATCGGCAAAAGGGTCCAAAATTTTACCCAGTTCTGTGATTTTGTTATATTTTCTGGCAATGTATCCGTCCGCAACATCCGTAATACCCGCTGTCAAAAAAATGAGCAAAGCAATACTGATGTCCCCTTTGCAGAAAAAATATACAAAGAAGGGGATTAGCAATATCCGAAAAATTGATAGAATGTTTGGTGTGTTCAATAAATCACCCCGAAAATCAGTGTACTTCATAAATGTTCCCGCCCAGACAATCACTCGCCACAAAAACCGGCATGTCAACTACATAAAGCCTTTTCACACTCTCCGTGCCAAGTTCTTCATACGCAACCGACTTTGAATCTTTTATACAACGTGCAATAAGTGCGCCCGCCCCTCCTATTGCCGCAAAATATATGCTTTTATGTTTTTTGATGGCATCGTTTACTATTTCATTTCTGCCACCCTTTCCTATCATACCCAAAAGACCGTTTTCTATAAGCACAGGCGCATATTTATCCATCCTGCTGCTTGTTGTCGGTCCGCATGAACCGATGACCTTCCCCGGAGGCGCAGGGCAGGGTCCCGCATAATATATTATCTGCCCGTCAATTTCAAAGGGAAGCTTTTCGCCCTTTATCAAGCTTTCAGCCATTAATTTGTGCGCCGCATCCCTTGCGGTGTATATATGCCCCGTCAATAAAACCTCATCCCCCGCACGAAGCCCCAAAAACTGTTCTCTTATAAAGGGTTCCCCAATCTTGTAAAGCATAAAAGCACTCCTAAATAATAAGTTCCATCACGTCATTTAAAATGTATTTTGCTCCCTGCTCCTCAAAATACGCACGCCCGCTCTCTCCCGAAACCCCAGTCAGCACAGCCGCAAAATCCGCTCCCATGCCATGGGCTGCCATAAGGTCTGCCCCCGCATCCCCCACAACCAGGCAGTTCTCGACCCCATCTCCATCCTCAAAAATCTTCTCATCAGGGCATCCCCTTCCGAAATAAGCCTTTAAAAACATATATGGATGGGGCTTTGTAAGCCCTTGCTTGCCCAATTTTTTTTCCGCCTTCTCAACATCGTCATAATTAATTATTGCGTCCGGCTCAAAATAATCATACAAATCCCACGAAAGAAGGGGGGCATATATTTCCGCCGCAGGTCTGCCTGTGCCTACACACAATTTCTTGCCCGCATTTTTAAGTACCGAAAACAAAGTTTTTATATCATCAATGTCAAAGAGAGGTTTTTCGTTTTTGTACAAACCCTCCCTTTCTTTTTTCGTGTTTATACCGTAGACATTATAATACTGTTCACTTCCCCAATAACACTCCTGAAAGGTGTCCTTTATGTCATTCCATATTAAACCCAGCCTGACTGCTTTATCAGGTGTTACCCCTCTGTGCTGCTCTAAAACCTTTGCCGCATAATCATAAAGCCCAAAGGCAGACAAATCTGTTTTAGAAACCTCTTCATAAGTTTCTTTGGCATTTTTGTTTTTGCTTAAAAAAGCGTATACCAGATATGCCAAATCCCAGTTTGAATTTACCCCCCGCTCTTTAAAAAGCTTTATCAGGCGGTCATCATAAAACAACTCCGCTCGGATATGCCGGACCTTATCTGCCCCCGCATTCCCGTAATGCATTTCCCAAACAGTCAGTGCGGCGGTGTCCCAATAGCATTCCTCGCTTGTTATAACCCCGTCCATATCAAATATAAGCGTATTGTATTTTTCCAAAAATCTCGCCGGATTATTGTTTTTCAATTTCAAAGTCTATCCTTCCCGCAACCCCGGCAGTCATGCCTGTGCGCATCGGGTTTTCCTCAAACGCCCTTGAAAATGCAATTCCCACGGCCCTAAACGCCGCTTCCCATATATGGTGCGAATTCTCGCCCTTCAATATGTTCAAATGAATGGTTATGTTTCCGCCCTGTGCAACCCCGTCCAAAAAAACTTCAAGATCTTCCGCCTTCATGTCCTCTGCATCCACAGGTATTAAAACATCACTTTTAAAATCAAACCTTGAGCGCCCCTCAAAACTTACCGCCGCCATCGCCATCGCCTCGTCGATAATGCCTACACCGTCGCCGTACCCAGCAGCACCTTTTTTCTGCGCCTCGCTTAGATATTCCGCAAAAGCACGCCCTACCGTAAGCCCTGCATCTTCGCATATAAGATGGTGCAGCACAAACCTGTCCAGTTCAATCCCCACTTCAATGTTTAAGCCGCTTCTCCACACTATATGTTCAATCATATGGTTTAAAAAGGATATAGGCGTGTTAAGCCTGCTTCTGTAATCCGCCGCCACGGGCCCCGACCCTATGTTTACAGTAATTTTTGACTCGGTCGTTCTTCTTGTAACCTTTATCATGAAAACCTCTCCTTTAGCGTTTGATAACTGCCTGGGCATGAGCTTCAAAGCCTTCCGCCTCGGCAATCAAGCGGGCATTCTCCCGCACATTTTCAAACCCTTCACGGGTGACATATCCAACTGATGACCTTTTGAGAAAATCAAAAACCGACACGCTTGAATATGTTTTTGCAAACCCGCCTGTGGGAAGGATTGCATTTGGACCCATAAGAAAGTTGCAAAGGGTTATTGGCGTGTACTCTCCCAAAAGTATTTCCCCCGCATTTTTTATAAGCGGAAGTACATCAAAGGGTTTTTGCGTTAATACCTCCATATGCTCCGGCGCATACTCGTTTGTAAAATCTATAGACTCTTTAAGACTATTTGTAATGATTGCCCCCCCATAGGTAGAAAAATTGGTTTTTATAAAGTTTTGCCGCTTTTCCGAAAGCTTTTCAAGCTGCTGCTCCACTATTGGGATAACCTTTTTCACCAACTCCTCACTGTGCGTCACCAAAAGCGATGCCGAGTCGGGTCCGTGCTCCGCCTCTATCATCCAATCAAGCGCAACGTGCAACGGGTCGGCATGCTCGTCCGCCAGAATAATTGCCTCACTCGGCCCCGCGGGAAGCCCCGCATCAATATATCCCGACAAAACCCTTTTTGCGGCTGTTGCGTATGAATTCCCCGGTCCTATAATTTTGCTGCATTTAGGTATTGTTTCAGTCCCAAATGCCACTGATGCCACCGCCTGAATTCCGCCCACCTTGTATATTTCTCCGACACCTATTATTTTAGCTGCCGCAAGCAATGTGTCATCAACACTTCCCTCCTCGTTCGGGGGGGTTACCACAACAATTCTTGATACCCCCGCCACCGATGCGGGTATGCCAAGCATTAAAAGCACCGACGGGAAACTGCCCTTCCCCCTCGGAACATAAATACACACATCTTCAAGCGGCGTGGTTTTTTCCCCTGCCATTATACCCCTGTCAACATTTGTAAACCACATTTCCTGCGGTATTTGCTTTTCATGGAACTTTTTTATGTTCCCCGCTGCGTATTCAATTGCGGCTCTGAGCTTCGGCTCAAGCCTCTTATATCCTTCTTCAATTTCGCTGTCCAAAACCCTCAGGTTCCCAGGCTGTATTTTAACCCTGTCAAATTTCTCGGTATATTTGCAAACGGCCATGTCCCCGTTTTTTCTGACATCTTCAGCCACCTCAGAGGCAAGCTGCATATGTGACGATATATCGGTTTCGGCACGCCGCATAATAAAATCCTTTTTCTCGGGTGACATTTCATCCAGTTTATATATATTCACAGGTTTTTCTCCTTTCAATCTAGACTCAAGGTCAATTATAGTATATTTTAACTCTTTTTGCAACAATTATTGTTCTGTTTTTTCAATATTTCAGGGTACTACGAAAAAGTACAGTCATTATGTCATGTTTTATCTAATTTTCAAAATGTGACTCTCCCTCACAAAAAATAATGATGATTTTTAAATTGTAAAATAATTTTGTAAACCTTTGTCTTTGCCTTGAAATCGCACTTTTGAGTTATCCACATAATCAGGTGAAAAACATCAAAAAACCTGTGGAGAATGTGGATAACTTTGTGTATAACTTGATTTTCCACTCATTTTCATGTGGATAACCTTCAAAACTTTTCATAGATTTTACTTTATGAATTTTACGTTTGGTTTACATAATTTTGGATAGCCTTTCCCACTTTTTTACTTTCGACAAAAGTAGTTTTTTTTCTTTGAAGGTTTTTTTGAAACCAAATAGAATATAGCTTGTACATGGCAAATTATGGAATTCTAAGGAGTGATTACCTTGCATCTGACATTTAAAAAAGTAAAGTCTACACTGGTTGTTTCCATGTCCGGGGAGCTTGACCACCATAATGCGGCGACGGTAAGGGGCGATATCGACCGTCGCTTTTCCGCCTCGGGCGCAAAAAACCTCATCTTTAACCTTGAAGGGCTTCAGTTTATGGACAGCTCAGGTCTGGGGATTTTGATAGGGCGTTACAAAACCGTGTCCTCCATTGGGGGGAAAACAATGATTGCAGCACCGTCACCTCAGGCAAAGCGCCTTATTTCCCTGGCGGGGCTTCACAAGATAATACCTGTTTACGGCAATCTTGAGCGTGCCGTAAACGAAATTTAACAAAGGAGGATGATTATGAAAAACTACGTTCAGATTGAATTCGCCGCCCGCTCGGCAAACGAGGGCTTTGCCCGAATAACCGCAGCAGCATTTGCCTCACAGCTTGACCCTACGGTGGAGGAGATAGCCGACATTAAAACCGCCGTCAGCGAGGCCGTCACAAATGCTATAATCCACGGCTATGAGGGTCGTGACGGCGTGGTGAAGATGTCCATGTACATAGAAGGCTCCACCGTTAAAATCGTTGTGGAGGACGGCGGAAGGGGCATTGCGGATATAGACCGAGCAATGCGCCCCTTATACACCTCCAAGCCGCATTTAGAGCGTAGCGGCATGGGTTTTACGGTTATGGAAAGCTTTATGGACAGTCTCAGTGTAAAATCCGAGGTTGACCACGGCACCGTAATTACCATGACGAAGAAAATATTATAGACGTGGACAAAGAGATTTTTGTAAGGGCACAAAACGGTGATAAAGCTGCCATGGAGCAGTTAGTGACACAAAACAGCGGGCTTGTTTGGAGCATTGTATCACGCTTTTTGGGAAGAGGAACCGAGGCGGATGACCTTTTTCAAATAGGTTCAATCGGGCTTATTAAAGCAATATCCCGGTTTGATACGGATATGGGCTATCAGTTTTCAACCTACGCCGTCCCTTTAATTATGGGAGAAATACGGCGTTTTTTGCGTGACGACGGTATGATTAAGGTCAGCCGCAGCACAAGGGAACTTGCGGGGAAGGCGGGTGCCGCATCCCGCCGCCTTCAGAATATATTCGGGCGGGAGCCTACGGTTTCTGAGCTGGCGGAGGACATGAAGGTTTCAAAGGAGGAGCTTGCAGCGGCATTTGAGGCGATGGCGCCTTATGAGTCGATTTATCAAACAACGGGGGGTGACGATGCATCACAGCTTTTAGTGGATAAACTTGCAGATGCCGGCGGCGGGGAGCAGACAATTGTAAACAAAGTAACCGTTCATGAGCTTATACGGGATGTTCCCGAGCGGGAGAAAAAAATAATTTATTATCGGTATTTTAAGGACAAAACCCAAAGCGAAACGGCAGAGCTTGTTGGTATTTCACAGGTGCAAGTGTCAAGACTTGAGAAAAAAATTCTGCTGTCACTGCGGCAAAAACTTGAGCAGGCGTGAAGGTTTTCATTGCTTTTTGTTGAAAACCCTCTGATTTTGTTGTATAATAATTTATATTATACCATCCGGAGGGATTATCAATGAGGATGAGAAACAAAAAACACGCCGAAAAAAGAATAGCAGCACTCGAAGATATGCTGGTAAAAGATTTGGTGGATTATCTTCCGCCCGCTCCCCTGCATATAGAAATAGGCTGCGGGAAGGGTTCATTTATAAGCGAAACAGCACGCCGAAACCCCGATATAAGTTTTTTGGCGATTGAAAAGGTTGTAAGTGTGATTTTAAGCGCAATGGAGAATGCATCGGAGAATGCCGAAAATGTAAAATTCTTTTTGGGGGATGCCACGGACCTTGGCACCATCCCCATGAAAAATTTTTGTGAGCGTATTTATCTTAATTTCAGCGACCCTTGGCCGAAAAAAAAGCACACAAAGCGCAGGCTGACCTCGCCGCTGTTTTTGGAATTATACAAAAAAATATTAACCCCTGACGGAGAAATCCATTTAAAAACGGATAATCAGGGGTTATTTGAATATTCAATTGAAACCCTTACCGAAAACGGGTTTGGGCTTAAAAACGTGACATGGGATTTGCATAGCGGCGATACTCCGTGGAATATTCCGACCGAATATGAGTTCCTTTTTTCCTCCCGGGGTGTGCCCATATGCAGACTTGAGGCGTTTTTAAAGCCCTAAAAATGCCTGCATCTTGTCACATATTTTCCACGCATCCTCAACCTTCTCCATTTCGGCAAACACACGAATAAGCGGCTCTGTTCCCGAAAATCTGGCGATAATCCATCCGCCGTTTTTAAAATATACTTTAAGCCCGTCCCGATAACTCACTTTCTCTATTTCCACGCCAAAGTCGGGGATTTTTTTGTCCTCAAACAGAAGCTTTTCAAGCTCCTCCTTCTTCTCGTGCGTAAACTTATAATCCGTTTCGCACATTTCAAGCTTGCCGAAGCTGCCGTATATCTCGTCTAAAAGCGTGCTGAGGCTCTTACCCGTAACACATATAAGTTCCACCAAAAGCGAGGATGCAAAAATGCCGTCCTTGCCTTTTATATGTCCCCTTATCGTCAGCCCGCCGCTGGACTCGCCGCCGATTAGTGCGTCCGTTTCCTCCATTTTAGAGCTGATGTGCTTAAAGCCCACCGGCACCTCGTGGCATTTAAAACCATGGGCATCGGCAATACGGTCAAGCAGATGGGTTGTTGCAAGGTTTCGCACAACATCGCCTTCCCATCCCTTATAACGGAGCATGTAGTAATACAACAGGCACATAATTTGATTGGGATGAATAAAATCGCCCCTGTCGTCTATTATTCCTATCCTGTCCGCATCCCCGTCCGTGGCAATTCCCACATCATATTTGCCTTCCACCACCATGTCACGAAGGCGTGTCAGGGTTTTGGCGGAAGGGGAGGGCAGTCTGCCCCCAAAAAGTGTGTCATGCCTGTCATTTATAATGTCCACATCACATCTTGCGGTCATAAGTATAGTTTGAAGGGATGTTCTTGAGACACCGAACATTGGGTCAAGCAAGACCTTTAAGTTCCTTTTCTTTATCGCCTCCATGTCAATCATACTTATAATGCTGTCAATAAATTGGTTCGATAAATCTCCAAGTTCAATAATTCCCTGCTCTACAGCCTTTTCAAAAGGGATTTTGCGAACATCTACTCCCTTTTCCATCCTCTTTTCAAAAAGCTCCGTAACCTCCTCGGCAGCATCTCTGCCACCTTCGGTAAACACTTTTATGCCGTTGTACTCGGCGGGATTATGGCTTGCGGTCACTGCCATGCCGTATTTTGTGCACATGGTTTTTACACCGTACATAACCATGGGGGTTGGAACATCCTTTTTCATAAAAAATACCCGTATACCATTCCCCGCAAAAACCTCTGCCGCCCATTTTGCCGCCATGTCTGACAAAAAGCGCCTGTCATACCCCATTACTATTTTGTCAAACCCGTTTTCCGTCATCTCGTCTGCCATTGCCTGTGTCAGCTTGCAAACATTTTCTTTTGTAAATTCATCTCCTATAATGGCTCTCCAGCCGCCCGTTCCAAACTTAACCATACTACTCCCCGTTTCCTGTTTATAGTCCTCTCCCACGCAAAACCTTTTCACAAAACTCAAGGTCTTCCGGAGTGTTTACTCCATATATTTCATCAGAGTTATGAATAGTGTAACTTGTAACTCGTTTGCCTTCGCTGATTAATATTTTCGGCAAATCGGTAAGGTAGTATTCACCCTGACTGTTGTTGTTTTCAATCTTTTTCAGCCCTTCAAACAAGACCGTGCTTTTTACAACGAATATTCCCACATTAAGCTCGTTTATTTTGCGCTGCTCCTCATTTGCATCTTTTTCCTCAACAATATCCAAGATTGCCCCGTCGGCATCCCTTATAATCCGTCCGTATGGGGGCGGGTTTTCGTCAATGGATGTAAGCAGCGTCAAATCAGCGCCGCTTTGATGATGCTCTTCAATTATTGCCTTATATGTTTCACCTTTAAATAGGGGCATATCCCCGTAAAGGATTATAACATCCCCTTCATAGCCGTCAAAATAATCAGCAGCACACATAACCGCATGCCCCGTTCCCTTCTGCTCGTTTTGCAGGGCATATTTGTATTCGCCCCCAACGCTTTTTACAACCATATCCCCCCGATAACCGATAACTATTACCGTTTCCCTCTCCTCTATAAAGGAGATATTGTCCAGCACATACTTAATCAGCGGCTTCCCCGCCACCTCTCTTAAAACCTTGGGGAGATTGAATTTTTCGCTAAGCAGTCTTTTCCCCTTGCCTGCTCCAAGTACAATTGCTCTCATTTAGTTTCCCTCCTTTTTAATTATCCCTTCTAACTCCACTGTCCTGATGGATTACCTGCCCCGGATACCCAAGGGTCGCCACTGCCTCTATTATTCTTTCACAGTCACTCTCGTCTGCGTACACATACGCACAACCGCCGCCGCCGGAACCGTTAATTTTTCCTCCCCACGCTCCGTTTTCCATAGCGATTTTAAGTATCAGCTCAATTTTTTCGGTGGAAATATCAAGCCCGTCCCTCAGGTTTTTATGATGCTTCCAAATAAGTTCCCCTATTTCCTTATTATCAACATTCCCGCTTTTGAATATTTTCTTTGCCTCAAGCAAGATTTTATAATTGTCAATTGCCGCCGCCAAAACCTTCTTCTCGGGGTTTTCAAGCTTTTCAAGGTATTTTTCGTTATCACCCTTGATACAGTCCTTAACACTTTTAATACCGTAGGGAGAAAGCTTTTCAATTGCCGACAGCGCCGGGTTTTTTGCGTTTGCCAAAACCCTTGTGGTATCCTTTTGTTCAAGCGAGTCAAACAAAATAAATTTACCCGTGAGATTATGTGAAATTCTTGAAACCTTTGTTTCCCCTCCCTCAAAGTCAAGGTTTACAAGGTTCCCCAAAGCGGAAGTGTAATGGTCCATCATACCGCCCGGCTCGTTAAACTCCGCCACTTCCGCCAAAAAGCCGAGGTACGCAATTTTTTCGGGGTTTTCAGCGTCCGGATGCCCCATCCCCTCCAAAAGCGCCTTAATAAGAACCACAATCATCGTACTTGATGAACACATACCCTTGCCAATTGGAATATTCGAGTCCATTTTCACATCAAAACCACCGAGTGCATACCCATTTTTAAGCAGAATATTAACACTGCTCTTTAAATAATCACGGTTGTTTTCATATGTTATGGGTTTGGATATATCGATACTATGTTCCTCATACAGCCCCATTTCATTTGATGCGCCCAAGGTGTCAATTTTTGAGTCCCTGATTTTTATATTAATCAGGCTGTCCTCTCTCTTTGCAATTTCAGCTGAAAAGCGAAGATTAATGGCAACCGCTATTACCTCAAGCTCCAAATAGTCCAAATGCTCTCCGAAAAGGCAAAGCCTGCTGGGTGTTGAAACTAAAATACTGTTTTTCACAAAAAGCCCCCTTGAATTATTGTATTTTTTATTGTATTATAAATATATCAGAAAACAAAGGTTTTTTCTTTATATATTCAGACATTTATGTTGCACAAAAGGACACGGAGGCAAAAAATGCAGTTTGTACCAACAACTTTAAACAGTGTAATCAAGGTTGATAAGGTAGTGACCATTCACTACTTTGAATACGCACGGGATTTTATTTTTTCAGGCGAGAAACATGATTTTTGGGAGCTGGTGTATATAGACACGGGAGAAGTTGGTGTTATGGCAGACGGGAAGGGTCTTACACTGCGCCAGGGCGAAGCCATTTTCCACAAACCGCTTGAATACCACAATATTTGGGCGAGGGGAAAATTTGCAAATGTGATAATAATAAGCTTTGTTTCCTCAAGCCGTGCCATGAAACTTTTTCATGACAAAATGATTACCTTTGACGCAAACGACAGAGAACTTTTGTCAAAGATAATAAAGGAGGCGGGTTCTCTTTTCTGTGAACCTTTAAATATTGTTGACCTTGAAAAAATGACAAAGAAAAAAAATGCTCCTTTCGGAAGCGAGCAGCTAATAAGGTTGCATTTGGAAGAACTGCTTATAAACATTGCCAGAAAAGGCAGTGTATTGTCCAAAACCGAGCGCAGCTCACCTAAGGAGGCGGAGATGGGGCGGCAAAAAATTGTGGATGCAATTATTGATTTTCTCAACAAGCATCTGTCCGACCAACTCACTTTAGACGATGTGTGCGCCCAGCTGTGCTTTAGTAAAACATATGTCAAATCCCTTTTTCGCGAGAAAATGGGCATGGGGGTTATACAATATTATATATCCCTTAAAATTGACCTTGCACGAAGGCTTATAAGCGAGGGCGGTATGACCTTTAGTGAAATTGCGTCAAAATGCGGTTTTTCGTCAATTCACTATTTCTCGAAAACCTTTAAAAAGCATACTAATATGACCCCAACCGAATATTCACAGTCGGTAAAGGCAAAGGGGATTTTATAGCACCCCTAAATCATACAACTTAAAAACTCCTCTTTTTTAAGACCGCTTATATATGCGTCAATTTCAACATTTGAAATAATTTTGGAAAGGCTTTCGTACTCGTGCGGTGTGCCCTTTAGTATGTCGGCCAAACCATCAACACCCTTTTGGGTAAAAAAGTCACCAAAAATCTTTATATCTTCAATAATTCCGTCTTTTATATCCATGAAAATTTCAACCCCGCCCGCCGCAAATCTTTCTTTCTTGTGAAAACTGTATCGGGGTGAGTATCCAAAGCACCATTCATATGTGCGGTATTTTTCGTCCGCAAGCTGCAAAACCTTGTTCCACTCGTCATGGGAAAGAGTATAGTCCTGCACTCCGCCCTCCGCTTTGATTGCCCGCTCAAAACCCGAGCGAAAATCCCCCGTGCTAATTTGAATAAATTCCGAAAGGTTTGCCACACGGCTTTTAATGGATTTTATGCCCTTTGATTGTATTTTGCTCTCATCCGGGCGAAGCGCTGCGGCAAGGGATGACAAGTCTGCATTTATAAGCACCGTGCCATGATGAAGAAGCCTGTTTTTCCACAAATATTGTGCGTTGCCCGAAATTTTTCGCCCCTCCACCAAAACGTCGTTCCTGCCCGACATTTCGGCGTGCGCCCCCAGGGAGTTTATATAGTCCCTCAGTGTTTTTGTAAAACCCACATAATCGCCAAATTCGCCCTTGTTCACTATATACGTGAAATTGAGGTTCCCCAAATCATGAAACACCGTTCCCCCGCCTGACAGGCGGCGAACCACGGGTATTTTATTTTCTGTGACATATTCATAGTCAATCTCCGCCATTGTGTTTTGGTTTTTGCCGACAATAATGGCGGGCGAGTTTTGCCATAACACACAAACTTCATCTTCCTTATTGTAAATGAGGTATTCCTCCAGCGCCAAATTTATATATGGGTCGTTTGAATTACTACTGATAAAAAGCATAGTTCCTCCTTATTTATATATAACCGTTCTGTATATCACAAAATTCCACATTACTACCGCCCCCATCACCAAAACCTTTGAAATTCTGGGGCTGATTGCAAGGTATACAAGCATTGCATGAATTAAATAATTTGTCACCAGCATATTAAATGCGAATAGTATAAGATAGTATAAAAGTTGTTTTAGGAAATTGCTTTTTGATTTAAACGACCATATACGGTTTAGGATAAAAGAAAACCAAAAGGCCACCAAAATGGACACGGAATTTGCAAAAATTTCTCCTGTAATGAAAATGCCCACAATATTTACACCGCTGTCCCCAAAAAGATTATAAAGAATGGTAAAAAGCAGGTATTCAAATAAAAACCCGGACCCGCCCACCATCAAATAACGTATAAATTGTCCCCTCTTTTCCCTATCCTCAAACTGGGACAGTAAAAACCCTTTTAATTTTAAGAACATTCAAACACCGCCAAAAAACTTTTTTAATATATTATAGAATGCATTATATTACATTTTGCCAAACAATTCAATCCTAATCTTGCCTTTATGTCGAAAAAAAATATTTTTTAATATTGCAATTTGAAATTCACCGTGGTATACTTAACGTATGAACGGTTGCTCAACTGTGAGGAGGTTGTTATGTCCAAACGAATAGCTTGTGATTGTGAGGTTATACATTCGGAAACCGTTGCAAAAGTACAAAAAGAACTTTTGAGTGATGATTTGGTTTACGGGCTTGCAAATTTGTACAAATCCTTTGGTGATATGACCAGAATTAAAATTTTGCACGCTCTTAGTGTCAGCGAAATGTGTGTATGCGATCTGGCATACCTTTTAAACATGACCAAGTCTGCAATCTCTCACCAACTGAAAAAGTTGAGGGATGCCAATTTGGTGCGTTTTCGAAGGGAAGGTAAGGTTGTGTATTACTCCTTATCGGACAGCCATGTGAAAACTATTTTTGCAACGGGACTTGAGCATTTGACTGAGTAAATTATCATGAGTGGCAAGGACATTTTGCCGATACGGCAGCGGAAGGAGGATTTATATGACAGAAAAAAGAGAGTACCGCCTTGAGGGATTGGGTTGTGCAAACTGCGCAAATAAGATAGAAAATGACATTAAAAAACTTGATTATACTTCTAATGTCAGCATAAACTTTCCGACGGAAAGATTGTCGTTTAACGTGAAAACAGAATATGCGGGAGAGATTGACCGTGATGTTATGAAAATCGTACATAAGTACGAGCCGGATGTTAATGTTCGCCACTCCCATGACAAGTATGAGCATCACCAATCAGGAAACCCAGCGCCTATAATTATCGGGGGCATTATTTTTGCGGCTGCATTCGCAGCATATGCTTTTCCGATGGCTCGGGTTTCGTTGTTTTTACTAAGCTATTTTGTTTTGGGGGCGGAGATACTTGTAAAATCGGCAAAAAACATAAAATCAGGCTCGTTTTTTGATGAAAACTTTCTTATGAGTATCGCCTCCATAGGTGCTGTTGCAATAGGAGAATATCCGGAAGCGGCAGCGGTAATGCTGTTTTATCGGGTTGGGGAATATTTTCAGGAGGCGGCGGTTGACCGCTCCCGCAAATCAATAAAAAGTATGTTGGATATAAGACCGGATTATGCAAATTTAAAAACAGGTGATGAAACCATTGAGGTTTCCCCCGAAAGCGTAAACCCGGGCGACATTATAATTGTAAAACCGGGTGAGAGAATACCGCTTGACGGTGTTGTGGCAGAAGGCGAAGGTACTTTGGACACCTCCGCTCTCACGGGCGAATCCTTGCTCCGAGGGGTTACGGCGGGGGAGGAGGTTTTTTCAGGCTCCATAAATATCAGCAGTCTGCTCACCCTTCGTGTAACCTCGTCATATGCCGAGAGTACCGTTTCAAAAATACTTGACCTTGTGGAAAATGCAGGCAGTAAAAAAGCGCCCACCGAAAGCTTTATAACAAGGTTTTCAAGGTACTATACCCCTGTCGTCGTTACACTTGCGGCTTTTATAGCCCTTGTACCGCCGATTTTTGCTGGCAATTTTTCCGCATGGCTGTCAAGGGGGCTTGTATTTTTGGTTGTGTCCTGCCCATGCGCACTTGTAATATCCGTTCCCCTTGGGTTTTTCGGCGGCATAGGTGCCGCATCAAAGAAGGGGGTACTAATTAAGGGCGGGAATTATCTTGAAGCTTTAAATAGTGTTGACACCGTGGTTTTTGATAAGACGGGGACCCTTACAAAAGGTATTTTTGAAGTGGTAAACATTCGCCCTGCAAATGGATTTAACAAGGAAGAACTTATAAAATATGCCGCTCATGCCGAAGCCTTTTCAACACATCCCATTGCAAAATCAATAGTCGCATTTTATAAGGGAACCCTTGATAAATCTGCGGTTTTAAATTATGAAGAAATCCCCGGGCACGGCATCTTGGCGCAGGTTTTTGAAAACCACGTTTTGGCGGGCAACGACAAGCTGATGAAAAAATATAATATAGATTATACCGAAAACCATGAAGAAGGTACTCTCTTATATGTTGCGGTGAACAATATTTTTGCAGGTTCAATTGTAATTGCAGATAAGGTTAAGGAAAACTCGGCAATGGCTGTCAGTACACTCCGCTCCATGGGGATTAAAAAAACTATTATGCTGACGGGCGACAACGAAAAAGCGGCGGCTTCAATTTCCGATAGTCTTGGACTGGACGGCTTTTTCGCACGGCTTATGCCGGGGGATAAAGTTTCAATGCTTGAAAAAATTCAAGCCTCATCAAGCGGCAAAACAGCTTTTGTGGGGGACGGGATTAATGACGCACCCGTTCTTGCAAGGGCAGATGTGGGAATTGCCATGGGTGCCTTAGGGTCGGATGCTGCAATAGAGGCTGCCGATATAGTTTTGATGCATGACGACCCCATGAAAATTGCAGATGCCATGAGCATTGCCGCCAAAACACGGCGTGTTGTGTGGCAAAACATAGTTTTTGCGCTTGGCATAAAAGGGCTGGTTCTCGCCCTTGGCGCATTTGGGATTGCAGGTATGTGGGAAGCGGTTTTTGCGGATGTGGGCGTTTCTCTTTTGGCGGTACTAAATTCTATGAGAGTGCTTGCAACCAGATAGTGCGGACACGAGATGAAATAATTTAAGGCTCTTTCGCAAATTGCGAAAGAGCCTTTTTTATCCCCTCCTTTGTTTTTGCTATATATATTTTCTCATGTGAGACAGTGCGCTTTTTTCAAGGCGTGATACCTGTGCCTGAGAAATTCCTATCTCCTGGGCCACTTCCATTTGAGTTCTGCCCTCAAAAAACCTTAAATTTAAAATTAAATTTTCACGCTCGCTAAGCCTTTTCATTGCCTCCTTGAGTGATATTTCCTCAACCCAGTTTTCATCAATGTTTTTTTCGTCACTCACCTGGTCCATAACAAATATTGCATCTCCGCCGTCATGGTACACCGGTTCAAAAAGCGACAGAGGGTCCACAATAGCATCCAGTGCAAAAACCACTTCTTCTTTGGGCAGTTCCATTACCTTTGCAATTTCTTCTACCGTAGGTTCCTTTTGGTTTTGGTTTGTAAGCCTTTCTTTAATTCCCAGTGCCTTGTAAGCGATGTCCCTAAGCGAACGGCTGACACGGATGGAGTTGTTGTCACGCAAGTATCTGCGTATTTCGCCTATAATCATAGGTACCGCATAAGTGGAAAACTTTACCCCATGCGAAAGGTCAAAATTGTCTATTGCTTTGATAAGCCCTATACAGCCCACCTGAAACAAATCGTCAACATACTCTCCCCGGTTGTTAAATCTCTGTATAACACTCAGCACAAGCCTTAAATTTCCGTTTATAAAGGTTTCCCGTGCTTTCATATCACCTGCTTTTATTTTAATAAAAAGCTTGCTTTTTTCATCTTCCGTAAGAAGGGGCAGTTTTGAAGTGTTGACACCGCAGATCTCTACTTTATTTATAGCCATAATAAAACCTCCGGTAAATTTAGTATGTAATTACAGTATTGCCCGAGCCGCTTTTTTTATTCAATTTTGAAGGTGCAAATCTTGGCAAATTAATCCAACCCCTTTTAAAATCAGAAAAAAATATGGACAAAGCCCCGCATATGTGCTTTAATATTGTATAGGTTAAAAAGCGACGTAACTTGTATAAGCAATAATGTTAGAAAGGAAAGGTTTCTCATGAGGTTTTTGTTTAATTTTTTGCTGCCGGGAGCGGCGGTTGTACTTGCATTTTTAAGCGGCGGACCCTTGGTGGGCACGCTTGCACTTTTGATTGTTGCAGGGTATATAGGGTATTCTCGTCTGCCCGTCATATATATGAATCTGGCAAAATTTAATTATTTAAAGGACAACGAAAAAGCCTTTTCGTACATGGAAAAGGCATACAAAACTCACAGGCTTCAGCCGGAACATATGATATATTATGCGTACCTATGTATAAGGGAAGGGCGGCTTGACAAGGCGGAAAGGCTTTTGAACGCAGTTTTGGCATACAAAAGAACCCCTGAAATAAGGTATACGGCAAAAACCAATTATGCCTTGCTTTTGTGGAAACAGGATAAACTTGATGAGGCCACAGAAACCCTTTGGGAGGTTTATGAAAATTATAAAAACACCGTGGTTTACGGCAATTTGGGTTATTTTTTAATTTTGCAGGGTAAATTTGAAGATGCACTAAAATTTAACCTTGAAGCATATGACTATAATTCTTCAAACGAAGTTATAATTGACAATCTTGCCCAAAGCTATTACTCCTTGGGAGATTATGAGAACAGTGCAAAATACTATGAAGAGCTGATGGAAAAAGAGCCTAAATTTCCTGTGCCTTATTATAACTATGCAAAAACCCTAAAAGCAATGGGCAAAACCGGGGAAGCACTAAGGGCTGCCACTCAGGCACTTGAATATGATTTTACATTTTTGGCGGCCGTTTCAAGAGAAGAAGTTATAAGATTTAAGGAAGAGCTTTCTTCGTCAGCGGAGTAATTTTTCAAAATTTACGGGGATGCCAAACTCACGCCCCGCAAGGTAGGAGAAAATGCCGCCTATATCCTTTTCAAGGGCAAGCCTGTAAGATATAAGGCGTTGCCCTTTGGCATCAGCTTTTTTAAAAAAGCGTCAACCCTTCGCCCCTTATCATTTTTTGCAACAATTATTTTTTTCATAGCCCCTCTCTTTTTAAATTACAATTCCGCCGTTTGGGCTTATTATCTGCCCTGTAACAAAGTCCGCTTTTGCAAGGTACAGTGCAGCGGCAGCCACATCTGACGGTTTTCCAAGGCGCATGAGCGGAGTTTCACAAATCATCTCATCAATTTCGCCTTCGTCAAATCCGTCAAGCATATCTGTTTCTATAATCCCCGGCGCTATACAGTTTACCCTTATCCCGCAGGGTGCAACCTCCTTTGCAAGCGCCCGTGTAAAACCTATTATCGCCGCCTTGGTGGTTGAATAATGTACCTCGCACGAAGCGCCTACAATCCCCCAAATTGACGAGATATTAATAATGGAACCCGCTTTTTTGTTTATCATAAACGGCAGCGCACCACGGGTGCAGTTTAGCACCCCGTCAATATTTGTGGCGGACATATTTCCCCATTCTTCCTCACTCATATCGCAGAAAAGCTTTTGGGCGGAAATGCCCGCATTGTTTATGAGGATATCAATCCCCCCAAACTTATCTGCCGCATAATTCATCATATCAAGTGTGTCACTTGTTTTTCTTACATCCGCACCAAAAACATCAACTAAGCAGCCTTCCGACAAAAGCTCATCCATAAGCTTTTTTGCCTCATTTTGTGATTTATTGTAGTTTATCAAAACATTGTACCCGTCTTTTGCAAAAGCATGGCACAGCCCCTTTCCTATCCCACGGGAACCGCCTGTTATTACAACTGTTTTCATACTATCACTCCCAAAACAATTGTACCAAAGAATACTACTAAAATCAAGAAATAATTTCCATTGCCGCAGCCGTTTTTTTGTAGTACAATTGTATAAGTGGGGGTGCTGATTTGAAGAAAGTATTTCTTGTATTTTTATTCCTGTTTATGATGACACTGCCTGCCGCCGCACAGGAGGCTTCGTTTTCATATGCCGCTCTTGTGGGCGGGCATACGGTTTTTTCAAAGGACGGCGATGTGGCTTACTTAGCAGGCTCTGTCGCAAAGGGTATGGCGGCGGAACTTGCAAAGCGGATGTTTGATGAGGGGATTATACATAAAGATGACAAAACCCACGGGCTTACCGTAGAACAGATATTAAACCAAAGAAATGGATACGGGGCTTACTCCGGTTCGCTTGCAGGCTTTTTTGCGGATGACAG
>CAZNYY010000008.1:0-19680 GCA_964577335.1 uncultured Oscillospiraceae bacterium
GGTTTGTTTGGAACAAACTCTAAAAAGGAGTGGTTTACAGTGACAGGGGCATTTTCTGATATGATTTATCTTTTTTCCTGCGGGGCGCTTGGAATAACACCCAAAAGAGAAATAAAGACTGATGCAGTGGATATCTACGGTATGGCACTCCGTCACGGCGTGGCGCATATTCTGTTCCCTGTTATAAAGGAGATGCGTGACGAAGGTAGGATAAATGCGGACGAGGAGTGGTTTAACTCCTTGAAATATAATACGATGACGGCAATTTCTATAAACACAAAACGGTCATTTTTCATTCATCGTGTTATAAAAAGCCTTTCGGATGCGGATATTCCCTGCTGTGTATTAAAGGGTGAAACCCTGTCGCATTTGTATGCTTTCCCTGATGGCAGAATATCTGCCGATACGGATATTTTGATAAATAAAGATGATATTAGCCGGGCAGAAAAAATTCTTCATGAACATAAATTTGATGTAAATCCACTCTCCGCAACTTCTCATCATGTTTTGGCAACCCACCCTGTTGCGGGTACGGTGGAGTTGCATTTTATGCTGTATGATAAGCTAGTTGAAGACACATGGTTTAATAATAAAATACAAAACCGAGAGGAATTTATAAGCCTGAAAGTAAATGGAGGTCATGAGTTTCCGGCGCTTGGTATAACGGACGGTTTGATTTTTGTTACATTGCACTACATTAAGCATTTTCTGTCGAAGGGGGCAGGTATCAGACAGCTTATGGATATGCTTCTGTATATGAAAACATACAGGGATGAGATTGATTGGGAAAGATTTAACAAGTTGATGCAGCATTTAAATTACACAAAATTTATTGAACACCTAATCGGTATCGGGATAAAATATTTAAATTTTAATGAGGATAGTCTGCCTTCGTTTGGCGGCAGTGACGAGCTTCTTCTCAGGCTGCTTGAGGATATAGAGCTTGGAGGGGTTTTTGGGGAAGATGAGGACGGGCGTAAAGGTTTTTATCTGACCTATACAAAGGAGAGGTTTAGCAGGTTTCGTGGAGATTCTTATTCCGAATATATACAAAGATGGTGGAAGCCAAATCTCGTCAAGGTTTTATTCCCGCATATTAAAAATTTGAAGAGAAAGTATCCTTATTTAAAGAAAATGCCGGTATTGTACCCCGTTGCATGGGCACAGCGTGCCGTGCATTTCGCCGTCGGATTGGTAAGTAGGAAACGTTCTGTCAACCTTTTGTCCAGCCCAGACAAAAGAGGGATGGATAGTGATGTCAGCAGAAAACGGATGGAATTAATTAGGGATTTGGAAATGTTGTGATATTATGTAAAAATGCATAAAAAAATTAATAAAAATTGGCACTATTTTTTTTAAAATATGTTGAAGTTTTTATTGCATTATGTTAAAATCGTATATATGTATAAATTTGTAGGTAGAAATGGGTGACATATCAATGAAAGTCAGGGATGGGTTTCTGCTTAAAGAAATAGCAGGGGAATATGTTCTGGTTCCCGTAGGCGAAAATTTGGTTGATTTTAGTGCCATGGCGGTGCTTAATGAAACAGGGGCGTTTTTATGGAAACTTATGGATGATGAAACTACAAGAGAAGAGCTTTTAAAAGCGGTTTTAGAGGAATACGATATAAATGCCGAGGTTGCCGGACAGGATATTGATGAATTTTTGGAAACCATGAAAAGGCATGATTTGCTTGTTTAATGCAGAAGAAAAAAGTAAAAGTTTCAAGTATTAATGTGCTGTCACCTCTGCTTGAAGAGCTTCTTGCGGCGGGTGCGCCCATTAAACTTACAGTAACCGGTAATAGCATGTATCCTCTTTTGCGAAGCGGCGTGGACGAAGTTCTTTTAAAAAAGAAAGATAAACTTTCAAAACATGATATTTTGTTTTATAGGCGGGAAAACGGCAGCTTTGTACTACATAGAATAGTTAAAATAAAAAATGATGTACTGTTTTTGGCGGGGGATTTTGAAACGGTTACAGAGTACCCTGTTTATAAAGAACAAGCACTTGCAGTGGCGGAAGGTATATATAGGAAGGGGAATTTCCTTTCCTGTCGCAATTTGCTTTATAGGTTTTATAGTTTTTTTTGGGTGTTGGCATTGCCGTATCGGCTTAACATAATAATAGCGCTTAAATGGGCGCAGCAGATGTTGAAAGGTAAAGGTAGTGAAGAATGATTTTAGGGTTTTAAAGTGGATATACCGTGAATCAAAAAAAAGCCTTTGGGCTTTGGTGTCGCTTACAGTTATAGGTATATCTTTGGCAGGCGTTGGAGTTTCGTTTGCGATTGCCTCAAAAAATGTTTTGGACATAGCAACAGCCAGTATTGACGGTAATATTTTTCATGCAGGGCTGTGGCTTGGAAGTTTAATTTTGGCTCAGCTTGCCCTTCAAACCCTGTTTACGCTTATTGGCGCAAGGGCAAAGGGACACTTGGAAATAAGACTTAGGAAACGTTTTTTTGCACGTGTTTTGGATACGGACTACTCAAGTATTAATGAACATCATTCGGGCGAACTTGTGAACAGGCTTTTCGGTGACATATCAAGCATAACCGATGGGGTAATGCAAATCGTGCCAAACAGCTTGTCGTTTGTGGCAAAAACCTTGTTTAGTTTTGTTGTTCTGCTTGGGTTGGATCCGTTTTTGGCAATATTATGTGTTTTACTGGGTCCCGTAGTGGCGATAATATCCAAAATATACCGCGCCAAAATGAAGGGTCTGCATAAAAAAACTCAGGAAGCAAAAGGAAAAACCATGTCATTTATGCAGGAAAGCTTGCAAAACCTGCTTATGATTAAATCCTTTAAAAGCGAGGATGCGATTTCGGGGCGCTCGGTAGCACTGGAGCAGGAGCATTATAAATACAGTATTAAACGCAATAATATCAGTGTAATTTCAAACATTTTGTTTTACATAGCAGTAACAATGGGATATTATTTTGCTTTGGCTTGGGGGGCTTACCGCCTTTCAATGGGACTTATCACTTTCGGTACACTAACGGCAATTTTACAGCTTGTGGGACAGGTGCAAATGCCATTTCGTGGGCTTTCGGCGATGGTTCCGATGTACTTTTCAATGATAGCATCGGCGGAGAGGATTGTGGAGGTTTTTGACTTACCTAATGAAAAAGATTCCGCTGTGATTGACTGTGAGGAAGTCTACAATAATTTGGATGCCATTGTAGCCGATAATATAAGTTTTTCATATAAAGGTGCATCGGTTTTTATAGATGCATCAGTTGAAATAAAAAAGGGTGGCTGTGTTGCAATTTCCGCCGCCTCGGGAATAGGAAAAAGCACATTTTTAAAACTTTTACTTGGGATTATTACGCCGGACAAGGGCGAAATTAGTGTTATCCTTAAAAACGGTACGAAATACAATGTTGACAAAAGCACAAGGGCGCTTTTCGCTTATGTTCCGCAAGGGAATATGGTGCTTTCCGGTACGATACGTGATAATATTGCTTTTTCAAACAGGCATTATGATGAAGAAAGTATAATAAATTGTACTAAGGCAGCGCAACTTTGGGAGTTTGTGGAAGGGTTGCCACGAAAGCTTGACACGGAGATAGGGGAGAAGGGTCTGGGTCTTTCGGAGGGACAAATACAAAGACTTGCAATTGCAAGGGCACTTTACCACGGCTCACCGATTATACTTTTGGATGAGGCAACATCTGCGCTTGATAAGGAAACAGAAGCGGCTGTACTAAAGAATATAAGCAATATGGAAAATAAAACCTGTATAATTGTATCCCACAGAAAAACAGTGTTTGAAATTTGCCGTCAGGTAATTAGAATACATGACGGGAAATTCAATATATTATCCTAATTAAATGAAAGTTTTTCAAACTATTTTGGATGAGGAGGAGTTTAGATGAAAAAAAGACGTATTCTATCGGGAGGACTGGTACTTATTGTTATGCTTGCGGTGCTTTGCACGGGCGTAATAGGTGCATCTGCATCAGGTATAACCGTCACCACATCAACGGCTTATAATGTGGGTGACCCATCCCTTGTAACAGTAACTTCAAAAATCACAGGCGTGGAGGAGAATGACCAAATAACTTATTTGGCATATAATGAGCACGAAGAAGGTCCGTATACTGACGGAGATGAAACGAATATACTTTTTGTTGAGCAATTGGAAAGTAAAGCGGGTAGCGGCTCATTTTACAGTGAGTTTGTTTACACGACAGAGGTTTCCAAAATATCATCCGCAATTGTCAGGTTTGGCGCACAAAAAACACAAAATATATCCGCTGCCGGCGGTGACGGCAATATAGGTGATCCGATAATATTTGCGCACAACGTTAATATTACGGAAACTGAAGGCGGAACGGTTAACTTGCTTGTTTTGAATGCAGGTGGTAACTGGGTAAGCCCGGATCCGGAGGATGAAACAATTGTTGGTGACGTTACTATCGAACTGATACCGGATTTGGATAAAGAAATCGACGGATTGGTTGTAACGGTAGATGGTGATGAGAGAGAGATTAACCTTGTAATTAATCCGGACGGAACAGCGTCACTGCTGATAGAAGATATTGACGGTGACTTAGTTGTAACCGCAACTTTTAAGGACAAAGAACCGGTGGCGGAACCTTCCGTTGATGCTGCCTCAAACTTTACCGATGATGGTGGAACAGCTCTTTCAGAGAATAATAATGTAGCTGTTGCTTTCAGTAAAATAACACCTCCCAGCGAGGGCGCTTACGAATACGGCGTACTTCTTTACTTTAATGCGGCTTATAATAGTGATAATAATATAGACTTGGATAGCACTACTGCACCGGGTGAAGATACTGTTGTATCCAGAACGAACCCCGACATTATTTACAAATTCCAAGCCATTGCGGAAGTAAATGGGCATTTTGCTGTCAAATTAATTGATGAAAGGGCAGAAGGAAATGTACTTAATGATGTGTTTTTCTTGCGCCCGTATCTTTCATATGGTGAAGAAGTAAAATTCGGTGAAGCGATGGCTTATAACGAGTAAATATTGCTTAAAACTTCACAGGGTATAAGTTAAATATATATAAGGAGTATGTGCAATGAAAAAATATGAAAAACCAAGTTTAGAAGTAGTTCAAATCAAAGTTTCTGAAGACTTTGCTGAAACACCTAATACGACTACCTATAATTTAGGATCTTCCACAACTCTGCAGGGAAGCGGTTTTCTGCCACTTGGTGGCACAAGCTAATTTTTGTTAGGATAAAGCCAAGGCATGCCCTTGGCTTTTAATCTTATACCAAAATCATCCAAAGGTGAAAAAGTGAAACTATATAATATAGCAGGTATTAATTTTAAAATCACAGGACAGGAATATTCCTACTATCTAAATAGGATGAAAGAATATTCCTGCACTGAAAATAGTGAATATGACGTTTGGATAGACTTTAGTGTTTCTGACAGTCTGAAACTGCCGCAAGGTAAAATAATCAGTTCGATGCACCATTGGGAATGGCTTCAAAACGACAAAGGGTATACCGCTTTCCAAAAACACCCCGTAACGGGTGAGTTGTTGTCACTGATAGAAGCAGACAGGCAATGGCAAAATGTGCGGCTTCGCCTTGTGGATTTTGAGAATGATTTTGATATTACGCTTGACCGCAGGGCTTTCGTTGCAATAGGAAACATTTTTATTTATTCGGTTTTGCGCCGCGGCGGGCTTATGTTACATTCCTCTGCCATTTCATATAAGGGCAAAGGTGTTTTGTTTTCCGCCCCTTCGGGGACAGGGAAATCAACCCACACATCCCTTTGGCAAAAATATTATGATGACACAATAATTATAAATGATGATATGCCTGCCATTGTGTTTAATGGGGATGAACCAATCGCCTTCGGGACCCCGTGGAGCGGAAAAACAGATATAAACTGTAATAAAAATGCGCCTTTGGCGGCAATAGTGTTCTTGGAAAGGGGAGAGAGCTGTTCCATTTCAAGGATAAGCGGGGTCATGGCACTGTCAAGGCTTTTAAGTGAACTAAGAAAATCCCTTTACCCAGAAATGATGGACATTTGTCTTGATGCTGTGGACAAGCTGCTCGGGGCGGTTCCAATTTATCTTTTAAGATGCGATATTTCAAAGGATGCGGTTGATATAGTTAAAAATACAATTTTTGATTGAGGAGCTTGAATTTATGCACAAAAAAACTATGGCACATGTTTTGGCTTTGATAATAATCTTTTCTAATATTTCTATTGCTTCTGCCCTGCTAAGTTTTCCTGATTTAGGGGATGGGCATTGGGCGCACCCCTCGGTTATGGAATTGGTTGCCGATGGGACAGTTTCAGGCTTTGAGGACGGGCATTTCAAGCCGAAAAAAACTGTTTCAAGGGCGGAATTTGTGAAAATGATAGGCAAGGGCACCACACGCCACTTAGGGGAGTTTGGTGACGTTTCGGCGGAACATTGGGGCTATGATTATATTATGTACTCGGGGCTTCCGGGCAGGGGTAATAACTTTTTTCCGAACGATATAATCACAAGGGATGAGGTTTTAAATCTTATTTGGACGAGGAACGGCAGTCCGACAGGTGTTTTTGCCCCCTCTGTTATTACATCTCAAGGCGAAAATAAGGATGCGGTTGCCTGGGGCTATACATACGGCATTGTCCGTGGCAACGACAGTATGTATCTGCGGCTTGACGAATCCCTTTCAAGGGCGGAGGCGGCGGAACTCATCGTGCGGTCACGGAAAATTTCCGAAGATAATTATTCGTACAATTTTACCGAAATTCTTTCGGAAGATATATTAACGAACTTTTATTATGCTTCTGCTCTTTTTGGAGATGAGCAGTATTTGCCTGACCGAAAGATAACAAACGGGGAGATGGCTTTGGCGGCGATGCGTCTGTCGTCAGGGGAAAGTAAACCCTCATATTCGGGCTTTAACGTGCTGACACCTTTTGAACATCAATATGCCAGAGAAATATATGTTTTGGGCGATCTTTTGTTTGGGGAAGAAAAAATAACGGTTGAGTTCGCCGATAAATATGCCAATATTCGAGATTCCCTGGCAGCACTTGTATACGCAGGCATAAGACAGGCAAAAAGCCCCGTGGCATACGGCGAGAGAGATAATTATTATAAAGATGTTTCTCAAATTGAAGGTAATTTGTTTAATACCTGTATCACATATGCCTATAAAAACGGTGTGCATTTGTATGCGGACGGCAACTTAAAACCGGAAAACGAAATAACGGTTAAAGAGTTTACCGCCATAGCAATGCAACTTGATTATCTTCTTAATTTCGGGACGGAAATCACCAGTGACAAAAGAAATGGCAAGGCAATAGAAAAAGGGGTGGAACTTAGGAAGGCCGTCAATACATTCCCTGAAAATTATAAGGATTTTCGCCACATTTTAAAAAATGTTCCGAATGAGGTGTACACTATTCCTTTTGCGGACAATCAAAAAGAGGCGCTGGCTAAAACGTCGTTTGATTTTGCAACGAGGTACTCCTTTATATTTACAGATATGATATACGAGTTTAAAAATGCTGTCGAACATGGAACAGATGCAAAGCTTCGCTTTTCATATTTCCCGTCCCTTGTTTGTGAAAACGGCAACGGCGGAACCATTAGGGTAAAATGTGAGGTTTTGGACAATTCTGTGGGATGGACAGTAAAAAATATTTTTAAAGATAAATACGAGGGTGAGTTAGATTTTATCCCTTCAAGCGGTTCTGTATTTTATGCGGATATTGTAACCGGACAGCCAATAGTAGATATTTTTGTGTCTAGCAGTAATGCCGTAATGAAACAAATTGTATTTGTCGAAAAATAGTGATATTTGTCTGTTTTGTGTAGTTTTCTATATTATCAGAAAAACCGTAAGAATGCCGTACATTCGAGCGGTTTTTTTGAGCAAATCACAGTGAGGTAGGATTATGAACAAACGTATTGTATTTTTGCGCTCCAACCCTGTTTCTCCGGACTCCAGGGTGGAGAAAGAAGTCAATAGCATAATAGGGGCAGGGAATTTTGTTTGTGTTGTTTGCTGGGAAAGAAACAAAAAACATAAACAAAAAAAAGAACGGTTGCACCTTAAAAATTCTGCGGCGGATATTTACAGGATAGGAATTCCCGCAAATTATGGCGGCGGGATTAAAGCAAATTTTGTTCCGTTGCTAAGGTTCCAGATCTTTCTTGTCCGTTGGCTTTTTAAACACAGAAATGAATATGATATAATTCATGCCTGTGATTTTGATACGGCTTTAACTGCATATATTTGTTCTCGGCTTTTAAACAAAAAACTTGTGTATGACATTTTTGACTATTATGTTCATTCCTTTCGTGTACCTGCTTTTTTGACTAGAGTAATTGAAAAGATGGACCGTCGCATTATCAACTCAGCTGATGCTGTTATTATCTGTACCAAGCAGCGAAAGGAACAAATTGCCGGCACAAGCCCAAAAAAATTGACAGTAATACATAATTCCCCGGAATATAGGGCGTTTGATGAAAAAATAGCGAATAAGGATACAATTAAAATTGTTTATGTGGGAATTTTGACCCCCGAGAGGTTTATTCGTGAAATTGCCGATTTTGTTATAAAGAATACAAATTATGAATTTCATATAGGCGGTTTTGGCGGATTAGAGGAATATTTTATAAAACTGTCCCAAAAACATAAAAATATTTTTTTCTACGGCAAACTTTCGTATGAAAAAACATTGGAACTGGAAAACAGTTGTGATATTATAACCGCTATTTACGACCCGTCTGTACCCAATCATTATTTTGCCGCCCCGAATAAGTTTTACGAAGCGCTTATGCTGGGCAAGCCCGTCGTTATGGCGAGGGGAACCGGTATGAGTGATTTGGTATTAAAACATGATATTGGTGTTCTTATGGATTACAACCCCGAAGACCTTGCCCGGGCATTTGAAAAAATTGTATCCCGAAAAAGCGAGTGGAGCAAAATGGCTAACAGAATGAAAGCAATTTATAACGAAAGCTTTTCATGGAGGGAGATGGAAAAACGGTTGATTTCTTTATATAATGACATTACATAATTTCCCAGGAAATAAACCCTATATAACCCTGTAAACGCCTATGACCTTACCTAAAATTATAACATCCTTAACAATTATCGGCTCCATAAAATCATTTTCGGGTTGAAGGCGGACGTGGTCTTTCTCGCCGTAAAAGGTTTTTACCGTTGCTTCATCTTCAATAAGCGCTACAACCATATCACCGTTTACAGCGGTGGGCTGCTTTGCAACAATCACATAATCCCCGTCCAAAATTCCTTTATTTATCATACTTTCGCCCCGAACGCTAAGCATAAAAACATCTTTATTTCTCGCAAAATCCATGGGAAGGGGAAAGGTTCTCTCAACGTTTTCAACAGCTAAAATGGGTGCGCCCGCTGTAACAGTGCCAAGCACAGGGACGTGCATAAGCTCCTCACCCTCAGGTTCGGGTCTTTGTTCCGCCGCAACACGCAAAGACCTATTCTTTTGCGGTGTTCTTTCCAAAAGACCGTTTTTTTCCATCTTATTTAAATATCCATGCACAGTTGAAGGGGAGTTTAAATTAACCGCCTTGCAAATTTCACGCACGGTGGGGGGGAAGCCGTTTTCAAATGTTGATTTGCTTATAAAGTCAAGAATCTCCTGCTGTTTTTTAAGACCCTTCATAAAACCACTACCTCCCAAATTATCCGCAAAGTAAATACTTACATTTATTTTACCATAGAAAAAAAGATAATGCAAACATTTGTTTGGTTTTTTTAAAAAAGTATTGACACCGAACGTTTGTTCGTGTATAATAGCATCATAGAACATTTGTTCGAGAGGGAGGAAGATTAACATGCGCAGGAGAAAAAGACGCAGATTGTACATATTTCTTATTATATTGGCGGTCAGCCTTGTGGGGAGTATAGTGTCCGGTAACAACCCGAATGATCAGGTAAGGTATACAGAAGTGTTTGTAGAGGCAAATGACACCCTTTGGGAAATTGCACAGGAGCATTCCGGTCCCGGTGCAAATATTTTAAGGTATATTGAAAAAATAAAAGATTTTAACAAAATGAACAACTCAATCCTTTACGCAAATACAATATTAAAGGTTCCTGAGTATAAATAGTGTGTTTTTTTCATATCAAGTTAAAATCGGCACAAAAACATGCCGTAAATAAGAAATAGCACAAGACTATGGGAATACATTCACTCGCCCCCAAAACCTTCTAAAAACGATGGTTTTGGGGGCAAGTTTTTCCTATTCCTTATCTCTTGTAATATCGGAAAGGGGGTTTTTGTTAGCTGCCTCTCGCAGATGCTGGTCATCTACATGAGTGTAAATCTGTGTGGTTGACAATTGGCGGTGACCAAGTATTTCCTGAAGGGCACGGATGTCAACATCTCCGTGCTTATACATTAGTGTTGCCGCAGTGTGGCGCAGTTTATGTACAGAGAATCGGCTGGTGTCAAGCCCTGATGATTCGAGCGCTTTTTTCACTATTACTTGCACCATTTTTCCACTGATGCGGGTTTTTCTCTTACTTATAAACATCGCTTTTTTATCTATAACCCCATCGTTTTTTCGCACGGCAAGATAGTCATTTATAGCCTTTTGGCAGGCGGCATTTAAGTATATTGTTCTCTCTCGATTTCCTTTTCCAATTACTGTTAATTTGTCTCCTTTATAGTCATTTATATCTATCCCGACAAGTTCCGAAAGTCGCAGTCCGCAGTTTAAAAACAATGTGAGCATTGCAAAATCACGCTCCGGAAATTGGCTTTCTAAATTGGAGAGAAGATTTATACTTTCATCTAAAGTTAGATGACGCGGCAGCAAATCAGGTATTTTGGGTGACTCAAGGTCACTTGCGGGATTATTTTTCAAAACTCCCGTACGCACGGTTAAATATTTAAAAAACGAACGAAGACTTGAAACTTTACGGGCACGGGTATTCTGGCTGTTTTTTCGCACCTGTTTAACGTAGTACATATATTCATACAGCATGGCAAGGGTGACCTTTTCCAAATCCTCCACAGTAACGTCGGAGATGTCAATCTTGTCAAACTCATTTAAGTCCGCACGTCCAAGATACGCTTTTAAATATTTAAAGAAGGTTTTTAAATCCACGTGGTATTCTTTAACCGTATTATGTGATTTTCCCGCAATAACCTCCATATAAATCAAAAAATCACGCAAAACCTGCGGTGTACCCTCGTAAATTCTCATATTATCCATCCTGTTCCCCTCTTCCCAATTAGACAAAATTCTTATTTTGTCTAATTGCAGATTTATTTCCCACAGCTATATTATATCCATCCCCCAAGGTTTTGGCAAGGGGGAATGTTTGTGATGCGCTTTGCAATGTAGACAAAATACAGATTGTTGTATGATTGGGGGATGTTTTTTAATATAGACCGCCATCTTCCTTGCTTTTTGAAAAACGCCCTGTTTTCTTATTTGCCGCTGAAATTTTCCTCACTGCGTTCGGAAAGTCGATGCGACATTATATCAAACAGATTTTGAAACATGAAATCAACAAAAACACAAAAAAATTTAGAAAAGAGAAATCGAATGATTTCGAATTAAATAAACCCCCTGCTTAAAATTGCAGGAGGCAAAGTTTCTGACATAAAATAAATATTTAAGAAATAAAAGTATAGCAGTTTCTACCCCTGTCTTTTGACTGATACAGAGCTTTGTCGGCTATCCTCATAAGCTCATCCAAACTTTCGTCTGGTTTTATTTTTTTAGCAACCCCTACACTTGCGCTTATGGTAAACTTTTCGCCTTTGAAATTATATTTATGATTTTCAATTTTTTTCAAAAGCTCATCAGTAATTTTATGCACCTGAGAATCATCGTATCCCCTAAGAATAATGCCAAACTCCTCCCCACCGAGCCTCGCAACAAGAGTTTTTTCTGAAAAGAAGGATTTAAGAAGCGCCCCCAAGGATTTGATTACCGTATCCCCCATTTGATGCCCGAAACGGTCGTTTACAGTTTTAAACATATCCATATCCAACATCAAAAGATGTATACTCTCCCCCGCCTTCTCCGCATTTTGTACGATTTCCCGTCCTATTTGCATAAATGCCCTGCGGTTGTGAAGTCCGCTCAAATAATCCATCAACGCCTGTCTTTTCAGGCTTTCATTAAGCTCATGCGCCTTGGTTGCATCATGAACTATCATAATACAGGCATTTGACGGCAACGCCCCGTCAATGCTCTTTGTGGTCACTTCATAGTACCTGACCTCCTCACCGACCTTCAACTTGATAACCCTATCCTCGGCATCGCAATATTTACGGTATAAATTAAGAAAGGAATTTCGATTTTTTTTCACATATTTAAGAAAAGTTTTGGCACACGGATTATAATCTATAATTTTGCCCTGACGGTTTAGTATTAACAATGCGTCCCTATTAAGCTCAAATGCCGTACTTCTTGCCAAAACCTTTGTTTCCAAAAAATCATATTTGGCTATTGCTATAATAACTGTGAGGCACGAAAGCGGAAGCAGTAATGCCATATAATCCAAAATAAGCCCAAAGGGCTTGACAAAGGTTAATGTCAACCCCAATGATGCAGCGACTGACGCTGACACTATCATTACAATTTTAAACGTATTTTTTTCCTTTTTATCAATGTAGTCGTAAAGGAAAATGCCAAGCGAGGCAAAAATCATCAGCATCGAATGTATTGCTTGCACAAACATCCATGGACCATGGATTTTGTCAAGAAAAAGTCTGCTGTTTATCCATGCAAAATTGACGGAAGAAAAATATAAATAATGGTAACTGTTTGTAAAACGCAACACAACTGAAACAACCGGAATGAGATAAATTGCCGTATACAAAAACCTTTTATAACGTGAAAAATAACCCGTGTACATAAGACCCACCGTAAGCCAAAGTGCCGAAACAAAAGGTATTCCCAAATACTCAAAGGTGTTCCAAAAAATAATCTGCTCTCTGGTGTTAGAGTTTAACTCCATCATATACCCGAACATATAAACGCATATTACAAGTCCCAAAAGGGAGGTTGCATTTGTATAATTTACCCTACTTAATGTTTTTATTACGGATGCATAGTGAATAACCGCCACAAACATAATGAAGAAATAAATGTTGATGATGCTGTAAGAAACCATGCAAAACACCTCATCATTAATATTATAATGTCGTGCGTGTGAATAAAATCAAAGTATAATAACTACTTTATAATTATTATACTTTGATTTTACGAAATTGTCAACATCCGTAAAATACCCATTAAATTTACGTTCTTTCTTTCTTTGTGACGGAGGCAAAACCCTCAAATATAGGAACTAAGGCAGCTGCCACAAATCCGCCCGAAAATCCGTTATTGTACAAATTCATTCCCGCATGAAGATTGCTTATATTCATTGTCAGCGTCATATGAAAAGCGCCCGCAATCATACCCGCAAATGGGCCGAAATGCCCGCTTACGGGTGCAAGAGTTGTTCCGAAAAGCGCCGCCATGAGCGCTATAGGCGAGAATACCTCATCGCTGTTTAAAAGACCCACTAAATATATGCCCCCCAGAACCGGCAAAATATTTTTCGGGTGCTTTCCGCATGCCCCAAACCCCACAACGGTTAAAATACCGCCTATTACGGGTCCGCTAAGTTCTCCACCCACCAGCAGCACATATGATGTTGATATAACCCCTAAAAGAGCCATATTCATCAGCACGGAGCAAAACCCGCCGACATCTACAAAATCCGTACCAAGCCTGCCCGTCTCCCTTAAAATTTTTTTTATTCCTTTCAGCCCACAATTGTTATACTTAAAACCAAACAGGAACATCGCCGCAAAAATAGAGTAAAGAATTATTGCAAACACCTTATTATTTCCCGATGAAATAATAAAAACCGTATCAACCTCTATCCCAAAACTTCTCAAAACCCCTATAAAAAAGGTGCCAATAATGCCCGATGTAAACCCCACGTTGTACAGGTTAAACCCCTTGTGAAAGGCAACAAAGCTGTTTGAGAGGGGCGGCAGCACAAGCCCCGCCAAAAAACCCACGAAAAAGCCCAGGCATATCCCACCCACCGCGGGCAAACCCAGATTAAAGGCAAATTCACTTACCAGCGGCCCTAAAGCCGTGCCGAAGAGTGCAGGCAATAAATACACTCCGAATGATACCTTGGTAATTTTAGCATAAAATAGTATTCCCAAAATTATAGGCACAGAGTTAAAAAGATTTTTCCCGAACAGGGAAAAACCTGCAACAGTAAAAATTGCCGCTATTAAAAGACCCGTTATTTTTGCACGGTTCAGCGCAATCATACCGATACTCAAAAACGTCATAACAGAGGCGTTTAAAAGAGCCGCCCCGATATTCGCAAGTTCAAAATAATCCGTAACAAGATTTGCCGGGGAAAGCAATATTACAAGACTTCCCCAAATGATTTCAGCCGGAGAATTAAAAACAAATGAAAGAAAAAACAAAACTGACGCAAAACATAGAAGCAGCATATATTTTATTCTTTCAGACGGGTTTTCCAAAACCATTTTATTTGTCCGAACAAAATTCTTCCTTATATATGGCAGGGGCATGCAATGTCACCGCCTTTTTTGGATTTTGCTTTTTTATTGTAACAGATTATAAAAACAAAATCAAGATTTTTTTTTGGCAGATAAAGCAATCTTTTTACATATGCTGAAAAAATGATTGACAAAATGTCTTTTTTTGATATAATAACTGCAGAGTAGTTATTATTTTTATATCCCTTTGCAAGCCGATAAATACTTTGAATTGTAAACCGGCAATATGTTAAGAATAGTATTAAGTTATAATTCTTTTGAAACGGAGAATGCTGTGGATAATAATCAAATAAGACTCGGGGATGTACTTGTAAGTTTCGGTTATCTGGAAGAGGACAAACTGAATGAGGCTTTAAAAATTCAAAAGCAGGACAAATCAAAAAGAATAGGCGAAATTTTGCTGGAAAACGGTTTTGTTACTGAGGAACAGCTTGTTCGGGCACTTTCAAAAAGGCTTAATTTAGAGGTTGTTGATTTTAGCACAACCCCTGTTGACATTAATGCGGTTGCCCTCATACCGAAAGTTGTTTCGCAAAAGCACGGGATAATTGTGATTTCCGCGGAAAACGGGAAGGCAACTTTGGTTGTTGATGACCCGCTTGATTTTTATGCGATTGAGGACGCAAAATCACTTCTTAACATGCCCTGTGACATTAAATTGGCGAAAAAAAGTGCCATTGCGCAGGCAATTAACAAAAGTTATGCTGAAATTGATGCAAAAAATGTTGCCAAAACTGCAAACCGCAGTGTTAAATCTTCGGGTGACGATGATGTGCAGGAACTGTCGGTGGACGATAACCTCGCACCTGTTGTAAATCTTATAAATTCCATAATTATAAAAGCATATAATGAAGGCGCTTCTGATGTGCATATAGAGCCTTTTGAAAAATTTGTTCTGGTGCGCTACAGGATTGACGGGCTTTTGATTGACAATATAAAGCTTGAAACTAATCTGAGCAGGCATCTCTCTGCAAGAATTAAAATTTTGTCGGGGCTTGATATTGCCGAGAGAAGACTGCCGCAGGACGGGCATTTTAAAATAAAAATAGATAATAAAGATGTAAATATAAGAATTTCTACCATGCCCACTGTGTACGGAGAAACCATTGTAATGCGGTTTTTAACGCAAACCGTTAAACTTGATTATGCCGATAAATATGGCATGGATGATGAAAATTATCAGAAAATATCATCAATTCTCAAAAATCCTCATGGGCTTGTTTATATTACGGGACCTACCGGTAGCGGAAAAACCACTACACTCTATATGATAATGGAGGAAATAGCGCAAAAGCCCGTTAATATAAGCACTATTGAGGACCCTATTGAAAAGAATATTTATAAGGTAAATCAGGTGCAGGTAAACCCGCAGGCGGGGCTTACCTTTGAAAGCGGACTGCGTGCAATGCTAAGGCAGGACCCCGATGTTATTTTGGTAGGCGAAACAAGGGACAGCCAAACGGCGAAGATTGCTATAAGCGCCGCAGTCACGGGGCATCTTGTTTTTTCCACACTTCACACAAACGACGCGATAAGCACCGTTGTGCGGCTTGCCGACATGGGGGTTGAAAATTATTTGATTGCAAATTCACTTGTGGGTGTTGTGGCACAGCGTCTTATTAAAAAAATATGTCTCCACTGCAAAACAAGCTACACGCCGGAGGGTACCGAAAAGCTTGCCGCACCGGATATTTTAACTGCTTTTCGTGGCACGGGCTGCCACAACTGTAATCACACAGGATACAGGGGCAGGGTTGCGGTGCATGAGATTTTGGAGATGGACGGGCAAATAAGGACGATGATATCAAAGAATATGCCAATTGAAAATATATATAATTATGTTCGTGAAGAAAGCAAGCTTAAATTTATAAGGGACAGTGTTATGGAACTTGTGGAAAGGGGGATTACCACTATTGATGAGCTTGTGAGAAACTCATCATTTGCGGTGTAGCTTTTATGAGCAGAAATATAATTGATGATTTGATAAGCTATGCAAGGGAAAACAACTGTTCCGATTTGCATTTAACGGCTGGTTTGTCCCCTGTTTTTCGTAAAAACGGCGAAATTTTTGTAAGTGATTTTGCGCTGAGGGATGATGAAATCAAGAAAGCTATTTACTCAATGCTTGACGAGGGTGCAAGGAGCAGACTTGAGGATTTGGAGGATGTTGATTTTGCATACACAATCCCCTCCGGTGAGCGCCAGCGTGTTAATGTTTACCGCCAAAGAGGCGAAGTTTGTGCCGCAATAAGGATTTTAAACAGCCGCATTCCGGAGTTTTCCGAGCTTGGTTTGCCACCCGTTGTGGAAAGGCTTTCAAACGAACCGAGAGGACTTATCTTGGTGACGGGACCTACCGGCAGCGGAAAAACCACTACTTTGGCGGCGATGATTGATTATATAAACACAAACAAAAAATGCCATATAATAACGCTTGAGGACCCTGTGGAGTATATCCACCCACATAAACAATCCCTTGTGCATCAAAGGGAGATAGGCAGGGACACTAAATGCTTTGCCAACGCCCTTAGAAGCGCCCTTAGGGAGGACCCGGATGTTATACTGGTCGGTGAAATGAGGGATTTGGAAACCATATCCGCAGCGGTGACAGCGGCTGAAACGGGGCATCTTGTTTTGTCCACCCTGCACACGACGGGTGCGGCAAACACCATTGACAGGATAATAGACGTTTTTCCGCCCCACGGACAGTCACAAATAAGGTCGCAGCTTTCCGGTGTTTTAAAAGGAATTATAACACAGCAGCTTGTCCCCCTGGCGGACAACAGCGGAAGGCGTGCGGCGTTTGAAATTTTGGTTGGCACGGACGGAGTTTTAAACCTTATTCGGGAAAACAAGGCACATCAAATAAATTCGTCTCTTCAAACAGGCGGCAAGGACGGGATGTGTACCCTAAATTATAATTTGGCACAGCTTGTGAACAACCATTATATAACCTTGAAAAGCGCACTTGATAAGGCAAGCAACAAAAGTGAGCTTTTGCAGTATGTAAATACTGCTTAATGAATTTGGTAGAAATGCCGTTGGGCAGGCATTTTTATATAACTTATGATGATATAAATAAGGAGGAATAAGCTATGAAATTTAAGTCTCTTAGAAAAAACAAAAAGGCTTTTACCCTTGTGGAATTAATAGTAGTTCTTGCAATTTTGGCAATTATGATTGCGGTTACAGTACCAAGCTTTATCGGATATGTTGACAGAACCAAAGCGCAGATGGAAGCTTTAGAGCAGAGAAATGAAGACCTGCAGAGCGAGCTTGATGCAATTTTGGATGATGCGGGCGTAGCAACTCCTGCTCCGTAATACAAGCATTTAAACAGAAGGCGAACGCCCATTCGCCTTCTCTCGTTATAGTTGGGGACTGTGTTTATGATAGTTTTTTTGATGTATATGCTGATTTTTGTTTTGGGAACAGTTATCGGCAGTTTTTTAAATGTTGTAATTTATAGAGTACCGAAAAACATCTCCGTCGCACGGGGACGCTCCTACTGCCCAAAATGCAAGACGGGTATAAAAAGCTACGACCTGCTGCCTGTTTTAAGCTATCTTTTTATAAGGGGCAGGTGCAGGGCTTGCGGTGCCGAAATTTCGCCGAGATACCCGATTATAGAGCTTCTGACGGGTGCTTTGGCTGTGTTTGCTTTGCATTTTTTTGGGTTTAATATAGATGCGGCTTTCATATTTTTACTCGGCTGTGTTTTGATTTGTATCACAATGGTGGATTTTGATACTCTTACAATACCCGACCAGCTTATTGTAAGCCTGATACCTTTGGCGGCAGCGGCTGCATTTCTGTACCCCGAGGTGGGTATTGTAAGCAGAATTATCGGCTTTTTCGCCGTCAGTTTGCCGATGTACCTCTCCCTGTATCTTATTGAGGACGGCTTTGGCGGGGCGGATATAAAATTGTTTGCGGTTTTAGGGTTTATGGCGGGCTGGCAAAATACACTTTTAATGCTTTTTATTTCAATAGTTACAGGTGCTGTTTACGGTTTGGGCGTGAAATTTTTTAAAAGCAGCGGTTCTCGGCATATTCCTTTTGCACCATTTATATGCCTTGGGGCGTTTGCGGCGATATTGTTTGGAAATAATATTATAGGCTGGTATATTAGCCTGTTTTGATGGGTGGTGATTTTTTGGCGGATTATAAATATAGCGGCAAAAATACCAATAATAAAAAAGTCAGCGGAGAAATCACTGCAAGAAGCAGGGCTGACGCATTTGAAATGCTTAAATTACAGAATATATATTCCTATAAAATAGAGGAGATTAAAGAGGGCGGCGGAACACATTCAAAACTTAAACCAAGTGAACTTGCGGATTTTGCACGTCAGGTAGGCAGTATGCTGTCTGCGGGCGTGTCAATCACCAAGGCAATTTCTATTTTAATGGACAGGGCCGACGGGAAAAAACTTAAAACCGTTTACACAAATCTTTATAATACAATATCAGGCGGGAACACCCTTTCGTTTTCTATGGAACAGTGCGCCCCCTCCTTCCCCACCCTGATGATTAATATGTTTCGGGCAGGGGAATTAAGCGGGGGGCTTGATAAATCGGCAATTAAAATGGCGGATTATTACGAGAAAGAGCATAAACTTAACACAAAAATCAAAGGTGCCATGGCATACCCCACTATTCTTTTCTTCCTTACAATAGCTATTACAATTATAATTTTTACATTTGTGCTGCCAAATTTTTTGGTACTTTTTGAGGATGTGGAACTGCCCATTATAACCCGCATAGTTTTAGCCATCAGTAACGCCCTTACAAGGTATTGGTACTTGTTTTTGGGGGCTGTACTTTTGATTATTGCGGCATGCTCATCCGCAATAAAAACACCTAAGGTTGCGATGAAGGTTGACCGTTTTTTGCTTAACATTCCAAAGGTGGGAAAGCTTTTTGAGATTATATACACCTCCCGTTTTGCAAGAACCCTAAGCTCCATGTACAGCAGCGGTATAAATATGATAGATGCTGTTACAACAAGTTCAAAGGTTATAGGCAACACTTATGTTTCGAAGCAGTTTGAGAATGTTGTGCTTAAACTGAGGGACGGAAATCTCCTTTCCCTGTCAATGGAAAGTGTTTTAGGGGTGGACAAAA
>CAZNYY010000009.1:0-19236 GCA_964577335.1 uncultured Oscillospiraceae bacterium
GAAATTTTCGTCTGCGGACGAAACGGCGATGCGCACAAGTTCCATTATATGCCTTACCTGCCCACGGTAAGGTTAAGAAAATTTATTATTTTTATTTTGTGGGCAGAAAGGCTATGAAACTTACTATGAGCAATAAAAATTATAAATTTGAAACACTTCAACTTCATGTTGGGCAGGAAGCCCCCGACCCCGCAACAGATGCGCGTGCAGTGCCGATATATGCCACCTCGTCATACGTATTCGCAAACTCCGCTCAGGCAGAAGGCAGGTTTAACCTGTCGGAAGGCGGTAATATTTATACAAGACTTATGAACCCCACCTCGGATGTTTTTGAACAACGTATAGCCGCATTAGAAGGCGGTGTGGCTGCACTTGCAACCGCATCGGGTGCATCGGCTATTGCATATGCAATACAAAACATTGCGCACAGCGGTGACCATATTGTGTCAGACAAACGTGTGTACGGAGGAACATACAATCTGTTTGCGCACACATTCTCGGATTTTGGTATAGAAACCACCTTTGTAGACGGTAGCAAGCCTGAAAATTTTGAGGCTGCCATTCGTCCGAATACAAAGGCAATATTTATAGAAACCTTGGGCAACCCCAATTCAACTATTGTGGATGTTGACGCTTTGTCTGAAATAGCGCATAAAAACGGTATACCGTTTATTGTGGACAACACTTTTGCAACGCCATATTTGTTTAGGCCAATTGAACACGGGGCGGATATTGTAGTTCATTCCGCAACAAAATTTATCGGCGGGCACGGCACGGCAATAGGCGGGGTAATTATAGACTCGGGTAAATTTGACTGGGCGGCAAACGACAAGTTCCCGGGGCTTTCAAAGCCAAATCCAAGCTATCATGGCGTGGTTTTAACAGATGCGGCAGGTGCCCTTGCATATATAATTAAAATAAGGGTTACCCTCCTTCGTGACACGGGTGCTACAATAAGCCCGTTTCATTCCTTCCTGTTTTTGCAGGGGCTTGAAACATTGTCGCTGAGAGTGGAACGCCATGTCGAAAACGCATTAAAGGTGGTTGACTTTTTGGCTACACATCCTAAGGTAGAGGCAGTAAACCATCCTGTACTTAAAAGCCATCCCGACCATGAGCTGTACAAAAGTTACTTCAAAAACGGCGCCGGCTCGATTTTCACCTTTGAGATAAAGGGAGATGCGGATACGGCAAAGACTTTTATTGATAAACTGGAGCTTTTCTCGTTGCTTGCCAATGTGGCGGATGTGAAATCACTGGTTATCCACCCTGCAAGCACCACACATTCGCAGATTAGTGCTGATGAACTGCTAAGTCAGGGCATTAAACCGAATACCATACGCCTGTCAATAGGGACAGAGCATATAGACGATATTATAGCCGATTTAGAGCAAGCGTTTGCAGATTAAAATACGTTTAAGAATTTTTAGCAATATAATAAACATCCCCTTTACATATGTAAAGGGGATTGTTTGTATTATTCCCAGTTGTTTAGAGGTGTTATTTCCGGCAACCATGAGGGCTGTTGCTGCCCCGCACTTAAAGGAACCATGTAGACAGCAATGTTTTGTTCCCCTTCACCCGATAGCTGCACTGTAAGTTTTCTGACACCGGAGTTTGCATTTTGCTTAATTCCAAGCGAAATGTTCTCGGCCCATGCATCCGGTTTGGGAGAGGTTTCAAGGGGCACGGCATTCATAACCGAAAAACTGCCGCCATCCGACAACAACCCAACCCAAAGCCTTTTCGTACCAATGGTCAAAACAGCACTTTTCTTGTTCGCTGCAATTGTCACAGACGCCCTTGTGTGCATAAACCAATGAATATCGGAACTTTCTCTGAGTGTAACCTCGTCTTGAACAAGGCATGCGCCGCTGTCCCTGAAAAACATCAGTCCCCTTCTTGCCTCGGACGCACTTTCCGAATACGCAGAACTCATATCAGCAACCGCAAAGCCATAATCATCCTTCGACACGTAGGAAGTAATTGTATCAACGGCATTATACTTTTGGTCCGGTGCCGTTGACGGATTTATTATAAGTGTGTTGTGCCCCTCGGCACGATTTCTGTAATAACCCCATCTTCCCTTAGTCAAGTTTCCGTTGCTAAAATAAGCGTGCAAAGAGTAATTATCACCCCCAAGATCAAGCGCCCAGCGCTCCCCTAGGGCATCATACACGAACGAGCCTGTGTCAAGCTGCCCGTGCGGAATATCATTATCCCCCGAATGCAGACCCGCAAATGCTATATCATCCCCGAAAAACTTGTTTCTGAACACCGCAATATCCGTGTCCCTAAAAAGCTTGTCAAGCGGCATTGAAAACTCTCCGTCATCCGCCGGGCGATACCATATAAGGTCCATTATCCCGGGGTTATGTATCCCGTTTTCCAAGCAATAGCGCCTGTACCCCGAATACCCCGGTTCATTGTAGCGCTTTGCGTAATAAAACATTTCAGGTGAGTTTACTTTTGATTCACCCGCATCATTTAAGTTGTATGTGACCTTAGCACCCATCATGTATATGGGAAAATCAGCGGTGTGGGGCATTCCGTCCACATCACCGTACGAAAAGTCCGTTCCAAGCGCAGTTTCCATGGCATTCATAAAAACCGCAAGAAATGAAACTGTGTACTGCCAGTATCCCGGCCCCTCAAACCATGCACCGTCAGGCGCAAACATTTTAAGGGCGGGCTCCATCGTTGAAAGAGCATAGCTCACCACCGTTGAGCTGATGTCCTCATACCCCTCCTCGTCCATGATTGCCAAAGCGCCTATTGCCACTCCGCTGCTGCATATAATGTTCCAGTTATTGTTTCGCACATCCCAGTTGCCCCATTTGTTTTCAACATAAACCTCCATGGCGGGTATTAGTGCATAATTTAAAATGGCTTCCCTTATTTGCACTTTTCTGTCGTTTGACCAATAGTGATACAACCAGTCATATGCAATGCCAAACCCTGTGCTGACAGCCGCAGTGTCAAGAAAATGCTTCGGGTTCCAATCCGGGAAATTCATAGCATTCTCCATCTCAAGCCAAAGCCTTTCGGCATAAGCGGTATCACCCGTAAGGCGGTACATAAGACTAAGTCCTATACATCTTGATTTTATTGTCCCTGCGGATGAGAGGCGCAGCGGGTCGTTGTCTTCGTACGACGCAAGTGCCGCATTTAAAAGATTGTCCTGCGAGGGTTTTACCTTGAAATACCAGCTTCTCAAAAGAGGGTCGTTTGATATGTCGGCTTTGATACGATTCCATTCGCTTGTATCCGCCAACAGGCGGGGATGCTTTTTGTTAGGACTTTTCTGCGCAAGTTCATACTTTATTTCGTTTGCTAAAGGTCTTATAAAAGTCTCACTTTCAAAAGTTTTTGGCTCTCCCAAAACCTTCATTATGTTCCCCCCGTCAAATGTCAACACACGCAAGCTTTTACCCTCCGCAGTGTCTTTAACGTCGATATCCAAAACCATATACTTAATATCATGGGGTCCAAGATTTATAACAGGCGACACGGATATGTCCTCAAGCACGCCGTCCGCATCGTACAAAACCGCAATTGCCCTAAGAGATACTGCATTTGAACGGGTTAATATATTCCCTGCAACTTTCATTTTCCCTCTTGAAAATCCTTCTGTACTAACTACCGTGTTGTTGCCCGTATCCCTAAGAAGTCTGTAATATGTTGTATAATCATTTATAAATGTTTCTTCGTCAGCCCCTGAGCAGTCGTCATACCCCACAGCCATCCTGCCCGTACCCGCCTTTGCCTTTACATGAAGCCGAATTCTAAAGCTTGAAAAATTATAGTCTTCTCGGTAACCGTTGTTTTCGGTATAAAGATTTGGCAGTGTTGCTTGCTGCTGCCCGTCGGCAATAACCTCCACAAACCCTGTAACGGAATTTATGTAGGCGTTTATATATACCCATGTACCGTCTTCATAGTCCATTTCTTTTGCAAAGCCGGATATATCGGGCAGAAAGGTGAGTTTTCCGTCCTCAACCTTCGCCAAGGTAAAGGTTCCCCGCCCGGCATTCGAACTATTGTCCCTCAGCGCTATATGCCCCCCGCCCTGTGTGCTGTCCACCGCCATAATTTTGCACCCTATATGAATGATGCCGTTCATTGAAAGTGTCTTAGATTCAATGTACGCATCGGTTGAAGTGGGGGTCACGGCCGTTTGATCCACAAAAACTTGTGCGTATTTCCCTTTTTCATTTTCTAAAACCGAAATGTTTCCTCCTGATGCAGACGTTTTCTCGGTAATTGTTAAATTGGCGCCACTGGTAAGCTTCCCGGGTGCATACAGCTCAAAATCTTCAAAAAAACTTTGCGCCGCATAAGCCCGTATTCCCGTTAAAACTATACAAATAAAGATTAAATACACTATTCTTTTAGCCATTGCATATCCCTTCGCCCAAGAAGGACGGAAAAGTAATCTCCCGTCCTTCTTCCGCATTTGTCTTATTAAAATTTGCCTTGCAATTTACTACTCTACTACTGCCAAATTCGCTCCGCTAACAAGCGGCTGCATCTGCACAAATCCGTTCCAGAAGAACGCACGTATAGAGTTGAAGGGATTGAAACCTGAGATGCTTAAATCTGCTTCAAAACTCTTTTTCGTGTAATAAGAGGTGCCTGACTCCGTAGGCTCACTGTCAACAACCACATTTGTCATTTCATTGCCGTCATATAATGCACTTACAAGTGCCGCACCCTCTATGTCTTTGCTTGCTTTAAATACTATAATTTCCGTCTTCGCCGTAAACTCTCCGTCCTCAGTAATTGCCTTTGTAATAACACCGTCCTTGTAGAAGGAAACGGGTTTAACAATTGTATCACTGTTTACAGTCCAGTCACAAGTAATCCTGCCGTCGGGCGAGGTCACTCTTATTACGAAACCTTCTGTCAACGCTTCACTCATATTGTCGGTTTCCACTCCATTGGATGTAAACGCCTTAATATTACCGACATTGTCATTAAAAGTCAAAAGTCCAATCAAATCCTCTAAAGTTTTGCCATCGGGGTCAATTTTAATCTGCTTTGTAGGAATGTCTATATACACATCGTCAGAGGTAATGGTGCAGTCAATCTCATCTGCCAGAAGACTTCCGTCCCCGTAGCTGTACAGCATTATATCGTCAAACGCCGCACCGCTGGGCGTCCCTGTCACAATCCTGTTTTGTATGCGTATTTCCCTTACACAGTCATTCCTTGCTATGCCGATTTCCGAAAGGTCAGCATAGTCAGCCACCAGCACCCCGTCAACATAGAATTTTGCGGAATGTGCATCCAAATCATAAACAGTAAGTACATGATACCATTTGCCTGTCTCGTATGTTTGTACTTCCTGCCCTAAGAATGATATCGTGTTGTTAACCTTTAGTTTAATAAATTCTCCGGACCAGAAAGTAGCTGCCGCTCCGCCTGTTCTGTCCCCTCTTAGGTGGAGCAGTATTTCCGTATTGTTATCGGGGTTCATCATATTGCCCTCAACCACAAACTTGCCCGTAACCGCTCCCGCGGCAAACGATTTGTATATAACCTGTTGGTTGTATACGGTATTGCCGGTGCCGTAAAAACGGATATATTCACTCTTGTCACTGTCACTTTCAACAATGGCATATGAATTCTCCGGTTCGTCAATAAATTGAGCGGTACTAAACATTTTGCTTGTCATACCTGTAAACGGCAGCCCTGACCCGCTCGTATCCGGCTCTGTTCGTGACACCCTGTAACCCAGGTGACCCGTATAATCGTCGTATGAATGGTAATCTAAAAGTTCCAAGTCGTATTCCCTGACATTGCTGCCCAGTGTGATTTTAAGTTTCATCCCCGTTTCAACTAATCCCGTCACGGGTGTTCCGCCTGCGGTTACAACCTCTTTTGTGGCAGAGGGGTCTAAGGTTTCCACGCCGTCAATAATAGATTGTGCCGTTGTGTAGAACGGGATACCCCGAATTACATTGCCTTCCAATGAGTAAACCGTGTCCACTACCGAATTGCCACTGGAAATAGTGTAATAGCCAAATCCTTCTTCTGCTCGGACTATGACCACATCGCCTATCTCAACATTTCCGCTTTCCTTTTTGGCGGAAACATCACTGTTGTAAAGCCCAAGCAAGGTTCCCTTTGTAGCTGTTACCTTACTCATAAAATCAGCCACGGATACAACTTCGTCCACAAGAATATTCTTGCCTGATAGCGTATACCCGTCCACAGTAATCTCCGTCCTTATCACCTCGGGGTCATATGCCCCATTGTAAATCCTTATATCGTCCAGGAACAACTCGGACCCTGTTGGAGAGTCACTGTTTGACTGGAAGCGGAATCTTCCAATTTTATTGAGCGTTCCACCGCCGACATGATTATCCAGTATTTTCTCTCCGTTTAAATAATAATCATATAGTCCTGTACCCAGTTTGAAAACAATAGCTACTTGATTCCAACGGTTAAGCTCCAAAGGTGCAATAAACACCGGGTCAGTGACTGTCCCAAAATGCACAATTCCTGCTGTTCCGTTTAGAATGGGCAACGTAGGTCCGCCCCATGTAGTTGTACCTTCACTTACCACCATGCCAAACCTAATATCCCCGGCCCCATGATTTACATTGAAGGCAATTGTTACCGTTTCATTCTCATAATTAACAAATTTGTCAAGATATAGGTTCGTCCCTGTAGCATCTGAGTGAGCAAAGCTTGCGCTTTGGTCAGTTGCTTCCTTCGGCAAAATTCCGGACTTACCGCTGAATATACGGTCAGTGGTGTGACTATTACCTAATGTGTTGAAACCCGCAGGAGTCCCATTCGGCGTAATTGTCCCTTCAAATCTCGCTTCAAACAAGTTGAAATCACTCCTGAGAGTTATACTTCTTTCCCCGCTGGCGGATGTAATTTTAATCTTCATGCCTTTATACATCTTTGTTGATGTATCCGTTATTTCGGTAACACCGTCGGCCGCAAAATATTTAACCTGCGCACCCTCGGGCATATCAAGGCTTGCATTTATCTGCGCCAGTGTTACATCCTTTAATACAGCAACTCTTTCCTTATGTAAAAAGTTTATTAAAGATGATGTGATAAGATCTACCCTGTCCGCATCGGGGAAAGCCCCATAAGTGTTTGAAACCCCGTCGGCATAAATGTCCATAGGTCCCGGACCGTTAATCCCGTATCTACCTTGTACGGAGGTGACCCCGCTGCCACTTATTCCTGCATGTGAAGCACTTCTTGCAAGAATACCGTTTACATAAAGCTCATAGTTCTTTGTGCCTTGCTGAAAAATAAAGTCTATATCATACCATGTGCTTAGGTCATATGGAATACCTGTATTTGCTCCGAAACAGTAAATAAAACCATCTGGATTAAAGTGAAACCCTGCCGTGCCACCGGGGGACGGCCATGCACCATTAAATTTAAAAGCAATCGCTTTGTTGTTCCCCACATAGGATGTTGTGGCAAGCCTTGTGCTAAAGCGCAAATACTCCCCTGCGGCTAAGGTTGGATGAACAATTGTAAAATAGGGATCAAATGTGGCGGCACCTTCCGGCAATGCAACCCTATGACTTTGCTTGTCAGGAGGGTTACCGAACACACCCATAACAGGCTCGCTCTCCACTTTGTTTGCGCTTGCACCCACCTTCTTCTCTCCTATCTCTTGGGGCACGCTCATTTGTTTGTCGTCAACCATATGCGAATCAACAAATGCATCTTGAAAGTCATTATAGTGCGGCACCGTTGCTACAGTCCCCACCAGCTCTGCCGAGGCGGGTAAAACTGCAAGGGTCAATAAAACCGCACATACTGTCATCATGGACATTATTTTTCTTAACATATTAAAAACTCCTCCTTCATTTTATATTGGGATTTACGAACCAAGATGCTGTACACGGGTTAAGCAAAGCTTTATTTAAAAACAAATTGCTTAACCACAGGTCTTCTTTCATTTAGACCTTTCCATACAAACGCCCTTATCTCCGTTATTCCTCCTTCCTCTGCGGCAAGTTCCAGTTCAAAGGTTTTTTCTGTGTTCGCTTGTATTGCCGCATTCATAGTTTTATAGCCTGTCATGATGCCATTTTTATAAAGTCCCACAAGCATCACCGCATCATGTCCTATGTCTGTACCGTTTACCATCTCGCAGGCAACCTTTATATTATCACCCGCCCGAACATTTGCGGTGCTGCTTAAAATGTTGCCGTTTCTGTACACTCCCCATGCTGTCGCATCATATTCAAAGGGTGCTGTTTTAAAGCTAGAAACCAATTCACTTGTAAGCTTTTGCCCTAACGAATTTAAAACATTATCTGTAACGACAACCTTGTACCATGCCATCGACTGCAAATTAGAGTCTAAGGTTAGCGTAGCCGTGCGTAGCTGCTGATTATATTCGACAGATAACGGAACCTGATTATTATTGTCGTCATAAAGCAAGACGTTTTTGTCATTTACCGTTGCCCCTGCCACATCAGAGCTGAAATTCAGCTTAATTGTCTTTACATACGGGGAAACGCTTTCACGGCTGCCCGCATTTGTACCGTCCGCATTGGCAAAGGTTGCTCCGCTGATATAGGGGGCGGCTGTAAGCGTTGTTATCTTTATATTATCAAGATAATTTTTAATCTCCTCAGTTTCCCCTTCCTCACTTTTGACGGTGAAACGTATGGAGTTTAAAGTACCGTCAGTACTCAAATTACCGTTTTTGTTGGTGACAAGCGTATCGTCCACCCAAAAGGATGCTGTTTTTCTTACAAGATTAAACTCATACCTCAGGTGGTACCATCTGCCCGCCTCAATGTCAACTGTGCCCGCATTGCCTATAAATGCGCCGTCTTTGACAAGGCAATCACTTGTAGTCCAAGTCACAGGCGAGCCGTCTCCCCTCAAAACAAACATCTCCACCGATGCGTTGGCGTTATCCGTCATATAATCAAGCTCAATAGCACTATCACCATATATCAAAGTATTAAGGTTTGAGTAGGTAACAAAATAAGGTGCCGGGTTGGTAGATGTGGGTGTTCTCGCAATAAAATAGGCATTCTTGTGTTCCCCACCCGTATTTTCCCTGCCATGTGTACCGCCGGTTGCGTTTGAAACACCCCAAACGGATGCCGTATTATTATCATAGTCAACAAAGCTATGCACTGTTTCCGTAAATGAACTTACCAAAAATTCAATTTCACTTGTTTGCTGCCTCTCGCCCTCGTTGTCAAATGCCTCGGCATACATAAAGTGACGTCCCATTGTAACATTTGACAGTTCAAAGCTGTACGGCGCCTCACCTTTTTCGGCTACCTTTATACCATCTAAGTAGAGTACCACCATGTCAATATACCCGTCGGCATCTGCTGCCAGAACGTTAAACTTCACAGGCGAACCGTATTCAAACGTCTGTCCGTTTGAAATATCTTCAAAACTCACCGTAGGTTTTACGTTTGCCTGCACAAGAAAGCTTATGGTGTTGGAATAAATCTTTGTCCCCTCGACTACCACTTCAGCCGAAACACTGCATTGCCCGTTTGCGGGGATAAAAGAATATTCATATGGCGGCTGTGCCAAGGTTTGTGCAAGCTGACCGTTTACATACAGTTTAACCGACTCGGAAAGTTCCCCGTCTGCCGTAACAATAAGCCGTACGGTGGTTCCGGGGTTTACACGCTCCCCAACATTTGCAGAAAGGGTTAAAGCCAGATTTACAACCGAATATCGTGCCTTGTTACTCCCGTCCCCCGAGGTTACAAGGACTATATGCCCTGTTTTTACCGTTCCTTCGGAAACGGGGTTGCCTGCCTGGTCAACAAGCTGCACATCCGCCCCACCCGGTGCGGTTAGTGCTTGCAAAAATGCGTCCTTCGTCATACCCTCGGGAAGCCCCGATACAGTCATTGCCACATCATCCACCGTAACGACATTCGAGCTTATACCCGTTTGTGATGACAGGGGCAGCCCCCCGCGTATAAAGCTTACGCTGTTTACTGCCACAGCACTCTCATCACTGTCTGCTTTTTTATTTCCAAGCCCGTAAAAGAAGGAGTGCAGCTTTGTAAATGACCCTCCGATGTTTGACGCATCGGGAATAAAATCCTCTTTTTCAAGGGTTAGTATGCCGTCGATATAAAGTGAAAAAGTTTTGTCATCAAACAAACTAATCGAAACATTATACCAACGATTTGTGTCGTACCGCTCGGCTACTTTTGTGCCGAACGCATACATATAACCGTCAGCCCCCATCATAAACGCTTTATCAGCGGGAGCAGGTGTTTTGTTATCCTCAAACCTCAAATAAAAATATTTGTCACTGTTTTTGTCAAGGGCCGCCATTTTAACGGTAACTGTTACCCCGCCCGCCGCCGAAACATCCAAATCCCGTCTTACGGACGGCGTAAAGGTTGCCCGTACGCCGGCACCCGAGGTGATAACACTGCTTATGTCCGTGCTGTCAGTCCCCAAAACGCCGCCGGGGGCTGTAATGGCGGGTCTTGGCGTTATAAGCCCGGCTCCCGTCGCCCATGCGGTAAAGCCTTCCGGTGCGCGGTTGTCCTCAGAGCCGGAGAAGTCCATTGCCAAAGGCAGATCGGCTGCAAAGGCACTAAGTCCGCTCACAAGGAAAATTAACAAGGTTAAAAATGCACAAATTCTTTTCATATACGTCTCCTTCTGCGGCGGGGCACTTGGATGTGCCCCGCATGCGGATATGTTTTTATTCTTATGAAAAACTTCCACTTCATCTTTTTATTTTCCATAAATCTCAATTTCGGTTATACTGTTCCAGGAGTTTGCAGAGTTGCCCCGCCCTCGTATCCGAACATAATGTGCTTCGGTCGGCGGAATACTCAAATACTCCAACTCAGGTCCCGTGCCTGATGTTTGGGCGGATACAACATCCACAAAGTCCTTCCCGTCCATGGAAACCTGAACGTCAAAGAACTGCCTTCTTGCATCACCCTGGTAGATTGACAGCCCCACGGAGGTTATTGTTCTTGCTTCTCCAAGGTCAAGGCTAATCCATTGTACGCCTTCGGCCGACCATCTTGTAGACAGGTCACCATCGATGGTGTTTTTCGGAACGTTCAGCACCTCGGGTACGGCAGATGCCTCAACATCTACCACCTCAAGTTTTTCACCCTCAGTGGGTTTTTCCTTTTTCGGCGTGTGAATAAAGTTTATAAAGTACATAAACGGATTTGTGCCGTCCTCTGACAATATCTTAATAGTAGCTACCGGTTTCTCGTTCGTTCCCTGAACAACAACCGCGTCCTCCGAGCCTACCGCCGAAACTATCGGAGGTGTATCCCCTGCTTCGTAAACAGGCACATAGTACATAGAAGTTGTTTTTTCAAAGCCGTCAATGGATTTACCGTCTACAAGTATATCTTCAAGATAATTATACTCCACTGAAAGCTCCCCGTCGGGTATGCTCCACTCGCTAATTGGCGTGAGAGGAGTTTGCTTATATTCTATCGTTTCAGGCACTGCCGTTACACGGAAATTAATTTGTTCCGTCCCTGATGCAAAGGTTATCACTAGCTTATTCATAATCCTCGTAAGGTTGTTAAGCTGTGCCGGATTGTTTGGAGAGGTCGGAAGCGGAAGTGACTTGTCACTGTCTATAAAGAAGTCAACATTTGCGTCCACATAAAGCTTAAGCTCTCGCCCGTCTCTTTGCAGCAGAGCGCTTTTGCCGTCCTCTGCTATCTCTATATCCGCCTCGGTATGCCAGAACCAGTAATACATATCCCCCGCTTTGAGCGGAACAATTTCGTCCTGCAAAACAAGCATCCGCCTATCCTCTGTCAGCATAAACCCGCGTTTTGCAGCTTTAACCTGCCTTGCATAAGCAGGTGTCATGTCGATTGTATATATAGTTCCCCTCGGCTTTTGCTCAACAAGCCTTACCTCGGTTTCGGCACTTCTTTCCTGACCGTTGCTTTCATCGGGGTTTATAACATACACGTTATGCCCTTCGGCACGATGTACATAATACGGTCCGCCGAAATACCCGGGGAGATTATAGTTGTCCAAACCCATTTCATTTGCAAACCGCACGCCGAACGACTCAAACTCAAATGTTCCTATATCATATTGCCCATGGGGTACATGGTTTTGTCCTGCGTGCAGCCCAATCCATGTCGAGCTGTTGGTCCAGTCGCTTCGTGATGTCGCCACCTCCGTGTAACCGTAAACATAGTCAAGCGGCAGGTGAACTTCCTCTACTAATATATCCGGGTCATACCAAAGCATATCCCTGAAGGAACCTTGGTACTTCATTTTTTCCATGGTGTTCAGGCGCAGTCTTGACAGATCTCCGTCACCGTTTTTGCCTGCAAACCAAAACATCTCGGGAGAATTTATATTGGACTTACCCGTTGTGTCATGGAATGCGAAAACGCCTTCGTTACCTGTTACAAATACCGGGAAGTACGCTGTATTCATAACGCCGGGGGTCTTCATAAGCCCATAGTCGGACCCAAGCACCGTTTCAAGCGTATGTGCCATCATTACATTGTTACTTACAGTATAGTGCCAGTATCCTGCACCTTCCATCCAGCCGCCTTCCGGCGCATATGTATGCATCATATATTCGGAGGAACGCAATGCCTTTTCAATGATATCACCGCAAAACTCAGGTTCATATTCATCAATAATCGCCAGTGTTCCCATAATTACACCTGTATTACACACAATATTCCAGTTATTTTCTCTCACCGCCCAGTTTGACGGACCTGTTCCGTAATAATGCTCGCTTGCAGGTTTTATCGCAAAATCAAGCATTGCCTTTACAATGGTATCCTTATCTGTTTGCGACAATCTGTCGTAAAACAGGTCAAACACCAATCCCATTGTGCCGCACGCGGCAGAGGTTTCAAGGAAGTGCTGGTGTGCGTTCCAGTTGGGGAACTTCGCCATATTCAAAGCATGTTCACGCGCTGCTTGGAAATATTTTTCCTCACCCGTCATATAGTACCCCCAGTAGAATGAAATGATGGTTGCCTGTGAGGTAAACCCTTGCATCCTAAGCCCTGCGGAGTCATAGGTTTGGGGCAGAGGCTTTATCTTTTCACTTGTTTCGGCAGCCCTCAACAAACTGTCTGACCATTCCTTTATGTACGGGTCAGTTTCTGCAAGCTGCTTCATTCTTGCAAAATCGTCAGCCGTTGCAATTACCCTCGGATGGGAATTGTTCGGGAAGTTTTCGGTAACAGTTTCTAAAATCTCATGCGCTTTAGGCCGTTCAAAAACCGTATAATTTAGCGCATCCACAATGTTACTGGTTGTTGCATTAAATTTTTCCGGTGAAATTGACCACAGCCCCTTGAATGACTTTCCTACATAATAGTCCAATCCGTCATCCGCAAAAGGTGCAAGCTGAACGTACAGTCGTCCTTCAATATTTCTAACCGGAACTTTAAGCGGAATATTTCTTCCCTTTATGTTAAGGGTTCCATCCCCCTCTTTCATGCTGATATCTCCGACCTTTGCTGTACCTGTGGCATCATCCCAAGTTACCGGCATATTAAATATAGCCCCTGCAAGTCTTAAGGGAATAAGCATTTCATTTTCTTCTAAAACAGGCACATAGTCAGAGCTGTATTTTTCCCTGAATATAAGTGAATTCTGATGACCGGCGATTAGGCACACAGATTTTTCATACCGTGTTCTCGCCGCCTCATAATCCGTAAAATACGGGCTTGGTCTTGCGGAGGGTTCTTCTGTAAGCCTTGTAAATACGGTCATGTCGGGGTTTAGAGGTGATACGGTTTCCCTCTCTCGCTCAGGTTCCTTCTCCTCTTTGTTTTCTTCATTGGTGTCTTCATCTTCGCTCTCTAAAACCTCAAGTTTGTCACTTTTGTATGCATATAGGTTGTCTATCCTCATCTCGTCACCGCCGTCTCCTCCCGTACGAAGGTTAAACCTTATAGCGTTCATGTCTGCACTGATGTTTGATTGTGCAAATCCAACCTTTTGGAGTACCACCTCGCGGTTTGCATATACATCAAAGTTTTTTGCGTTAAAGTCGAAAATTAGTGCTATATTTACCCATTCCTCATTCAAACCGCTTGCAACAGCTCTGCCGTTATGGGTTAAAACATCACCTTCACCGCTTACCCTCAGGCAGTTTGAAAACACACCGCCTGTATCACGCATCAAAAACAACCATATATCCCCTTTAATTGAAGGGAAATAAAAATCTCCCTCAACTACTAAGTGTTCTAACTTATTGTTGACCTGAATTTCAACATACGACTCAACAGAAGATGTTTTTTTAACTGCCACATATTTGTTATCCTCTTCGGGATCCTGAACAACTTCGCCATCGGTCTTTCTTGCAAGCCCTGCCGGTAAAGAACCAACGCTGTCGCTCTCAAAGTCCGAGCCGAACAAAACATCAATAGGTATTTCAACATCATCAGGTATTTCGTCAACAGTAATAGGTATCTGCCTTGAGTTATACTCTTTCGCAGGGAAGAACGCTCCATCTTGCAGCTCTGTGCCCCCGTAAACACGGACGAAATCTGTCATCATTGACGTTTCCCCACTGCTTGCACCGTAGCTTGTAAAGAAAACAGAGGAAATAGCCCCTACATTTGCCGCCCCCGCAATTCTTCTGGTGCTGAGAATCTCCCCGTCCAAATACACATCATAACGCATCGATTCAGTATTTAGCCGAACGGAAACCTTGTGCCACGCACCTGTTTTGTAACTGCCTATTTCTATTTTTTGTGCGTCCCAAATTTTGCCGTCTTGTTTGAAAGTAACAAGGCTTATCTTTTCCTGGCCTGCTGCAATCTGCACCACGCCTTTATCACTTCTTGAATCGTTTACCTTAACCATAATTTCAAAAATAATATTTTTCCCCGTCGGCAGGCATGCAAAGGAAACTACGGAATCTATTTTTTTGTTCCTTTGCAAAATTGCTTTTCCGCCGCCGTTTTCAACAACCCTTACAATATTGCTGTAACCGGATACGCTTGCCCCCGTAGGAGAGCCGTTTGTAACCGCATTTTCAAAGCCTTCATTTAAATATATACTTTGTGCTGCCGCCTGGGGCACCATAGCGACCATCAGCGACAAAGCAAGTATAACACAGGCAAGTCTTTTCAATTTAATCTCCCCCTTAAACATAAATCACCAAATGATACAATGTAGCATGCTTATATACTCTGGAGTAAACATAGCAGTAATCGGACGGATTATCCGAATATGTCGTCATGTACCTGTCTGACGACGGCAATATAATTTTTTCCTTCAAATCTACCAGATAAACCGTTCCGCCTTTCGCCGGAATAATTCTTCTGTTTGCGACACCAGTCTCTCCGGTATTAAAGTTTGCGGACGGAATCATGGTGAAATACCCGTCAGATTTTGAATATGGCACACCAAAGTTCATACTGAAATATCCGAGAGTGGCCAGCCCTGGTGTTTGGGTGCTGAAATCAAGCTCATACACAAAGATTGAAATATCGCCGGATTGATTAAGCCCAAAACGTATAATATCGCCGAATTCCAAAGGCAGCGGTTTTAAATTGCCATTAGCATCATGCTCTAACGGATAAAACTCCGTATCAAAATTATATGCGCTTATTTTCCCGTTCACCATCATATATGCCTTATGAACAATTTCACCGTCTTCGGTAATGCCTGTTGTAAGCCTTTCAATTATTCCAAGTGTTGAGTATTCGTTTAGCGCAGGCTGTTTGCTGGATGTGGCGGAAAACACCAAAACCGCATCTAAATGAAGGTTTTCAGGGTTTAGCCCATACGCCTCAACAGTGTATGCTCTCTCATTTACAAAATCCGCTCCGCTCATGTAATAAGCCTCGTCACCGGCATTTTCAGCCGACGAGGGAAGCGTGCATATAAAAGTGTTTTGCGAAATTTTATACCTGTTTGAAAATGACGGCAGTGCCGAATAATAGTTTTGACTGCCACGGGGTACACCGAGGGTTAATATATCGTGAATCTGATCCCCCGTGCCGGAGTTTGCTGTGTCTATTCTATTAATTTTGCCCGCCGAATCCTTCGTATATCGAATGAGTTGGCGTATCGCACCTCTTTGGCTATTCATCAATCTGTTTGCGGGGCTTTCAGTTGCACTTCCGTTTAGCTTTGCACTTATCCCGTCAATATAAACATTATTTTTTACAAAAACATTTTCCATGCCGCTGCTTGAAAGTATGCGCAGCTCATATTCTGCATCTATGCCCTTTGCGGGGGCACCTTCCACAATATAAGCATAGCGATAAATATTTGCGGAATCGTCAGCCACATATGCAATCCTGCCCAAATGGTCAAGCAGGAACAGGAAATTACTGCTTATGCTAACATTTACATCCATGCCGGGCACGATATCGTACTCTTTAGGTTCCTGCCGTCCGCTTTTTATGATAATATAATCATCCGAAATTTCTTCAACAATTCCGTCAAGGGTTTCCGTTGAAACGATTGCATTTATATACTGCGAATCCTTCGATATGTATGCGGTGAGGACATTTCCGGCTTTAAGCTCATCAATATCCACCTTATCACCGTTTTTAGCCTGCAAGGAAAAATAGCCCTGGTCCTGATTTTCATCATGGCTTATTGTCTGCCCTTCCTTACAATATACAATGTATCTTGAAAAATCCACTGCCGAAACCTGAAGGGTCTGAGGCTCGTTTATAATTACAGTTTCAAACACGCCGCTTGCATCACTGTCAATCAAAACCAATTCCCCGTCATTAATATAAAAAGAAAAGTCAGTCCTGTCATCATAGCTCCTGTTATTGTATATCAGATTGTACCCGTTCTCGATAGACACACGCCGCACGGTTCCGCCATCATCGTAGGAGACCGATGTGCTTGTAACAGCTTCAATATTTTCCACCGCAATCCTAATCTCATTATTTCTGCCGACTACGGGGGCCGCCGCAATCAAAACCGGGGTTCCCTCACCCGTGTCTCTAAAATAAAAGTCTATGCTTTTAGCTAAATAACCATCGTATGTCGAGTTGTTATTTTTATAAATATTCCCGTCTATCTGTATTTCATCGACCCTGCAAGGAGTGTCCGCCGAGTAGAGCGAGGTATACAAATTGGCGGTCACCATCCCTCTTTCCTTGTATATGTCATGCGCTAAAACAAGCAGGCTTTCGCCTTTAATTGACTGATAGTCCACTGTACTGCCCACGGTGGTCGCACTGAAATAATCAACCTCCAGCGCAGCGGCGCAAAGCCGTATTGCGGAAGCTGCACCTATTTCCCCTTCCGAAAGATTAACCCCGCGCAGTATTCCAAGTCTGGATGCAACATAAAGGTAACCTGACGGATACCCGCCCTGAGCAACTGCGGACATCTCGTATCCCGTCAGCCGTAAAAGTGCGGCGACCGCTTCGTTTACGGTTACATTATCATCGGGATAAAATTTCCCGTCTCCCCGACCCGTCATATATCCTGCGGCACTCACCGTCATTATTGCAGCAAAATTTGAGTTTGAAGACCTTACATCCGAAAAAGTGGCATCCCCCGGTATTGTTTGAAGGTTAGCCATTTTTGCAAGAATACCGGCAAGCCCTGCCCGGGTTATCTTTACGGACGGGTCAAAGGCTTCCGGAGATTGGTCTATTACACCCATCTTGTGCAAAAGCTCCAGCTTTAAATAGTCCGCATTGTTCTCAGACACTGCATCATCCAAAGCGATAACGGAAAATTGCAGTGCGCAAATAAGCGCCAAAATTAAAGATACTGTCTTTATGTTTTTCATACCGGAATTCCTCCTGTTAAAAGCTTTAACGCCTGATAAATTATTTGTGCGGCCTGTGCCCTGGAAAGGTTGTTCAAAGGCTGGAACATGCCGTCACCCATTCCCGAAATAACCCCCACACCCGAAAGTGAGTTAACCGCTTCTTTAGCGTATTCGGCGGTATATTCTTCATCGGAAAACAAAATACCCTCTCCCGTAAATGATGCACCTGTCTTTATAGCTGTTTTATATATAATGACCGCCGCATCTTGACGGGTAATGCTTTGAAGGGGCGAGAAGTTTCCCTCCCCCGTGCCGTTTATAATGCCCGCATTGTAGAGTTTTGAAATAAACGGTTTATACCACGTTCCGTCCTCAACATCGGAAAAATCCGCTTCTCCCACCGGGTATTCAGATATAAATGCCTCTGATACCATTTTTGAAAACTCTGCACGGGTGACAACATTATCCGGCAAAAATTCTCCGCTTGGCATACCGTTTACAATATTTCTTTTTGCCAATTCAGAAATGGCTTCTTTTGCCCAGTGCGAGCCTATATCAGAAAAGCTGTCCGCCGGCGGAGGTGTAGGTTCGGGGCTTGCGCTCGGCTTAGCAGGCTCAAAAGACCCGCTACCGCTGACATTGCCTGAGCCGGTCGACCCGCCCCCAAAGCTTGGTGACCTTGGGTCGTCTGCTTCTTTCTTTGCTTGCTCTTCCACAAAACCATCAAAACTCGATTTAACCTGAGCCAGGGTTTTAAAGTTGGTTTTCATCATATTGCCAATTACTTCTCCCGGAAGTTTAAGCTGTTTATATTTCGAGGTGTCAAGCTTCAACAGCTCATCATATGTTTCAAAAATAAGCTGTTCATATTTAGAACGGTTTGTTTCGGTGTTTATCTTGGTCAAAACAACTGCTGTGTCAAAATTGTTTGCAAATACCTTGTCACGAAGCTGTCCGCTTTTTAATTGTTCAATAACATTCTTTTGGTGAGCTGCGGACATTGCTGAAAATATCCCCATATCAATATTCAAAAGCAACGAGGCACTGTCCACATACTCTATTGCCTTATCCGTGTTACCATTTTTTATTACCGCTGTTGCGACAGCGGCAGTGTATGTCTTATAAAACTGCTCAACGCTGGGGGATGTGACAGACATAATCCGTATGTACTCGCTTAAAATATCTGATTGATAGAGCCTAAACAATTCTATATCCACACCTAAAATTGTATGATTTCCCTCAATTGCATTTTTAAGCTGTGCAGATGTAGCATTTCCGCCAAGCGTGCTTGCCACTGCGGCGGCGGCATCAGTAATATGAAAGATAACCTTTTTACTTACTCCCCCATCCCCTGTGACAGTAACAAGATATGCCCCGCCGGCGAAACTTTGAGGAATGCCTGTTGTTACGGAATAATTTCCTTTTTTATCTGTGCCGGCTTCGCCGAAATACACAAATGTGGTATCATCGTCAAAAACCTCTCCCTCTCCTAAGGGTGTAACGGTTAGAGCCACCAC
>CAZNYY010000010.1:0-8227 GCA_964577335.1 uncultured Oscillospiraceae bacterium
GCAACCACAAGACGTTAAAAGCGCCGATATTGTAATTAACGCCACCCCTGTCGGGATGAGCGGTCACTCGGACGGGATGCCACTTGAAGATATAAATCTTTTAAGAGAGGGGGCGGTAGTGGTTGATATGGTGTACAATCCCCGTCGCACAAGACTTTTGATTGGGGCGCAGAAACGGGGGTTGCACACGGTGGGCGGGCTTGGTATGCTGGTGCATCAAGCGGCCCTTGCATTCGAAAAATTTACGGGCGTGCTGCCCAGTGCAGAAACCGTGAACGCTCTTTTGAGGGCGCTGGAGCTTGAGAAAAGCATAGTTTTAACAGGGTTTATGGGCTCAGGCAAGTCAACCGTGGGGAAATTGCTTGCGGCACAGCTTTCAACGGAATTTATTGACACGGATGCCGAGATAGAAAATAGGGAAGGTATGCCGATAAGTGAAATATTTGCAAAACACGGGGAAGAATATTTTCGGGAAATTGAGAGGGAAACCATAAAAAACACCGTTCAAAGAGGGGGAACCGTTATAGCCGTCGGTGGAGGGGCTGTGCTAAATTCAGAAAATACTGAAACCATGCTAAAATCCTCCGTAGTGTTTCGGCTAAAACCTTCAAACACGGAAATTTTGAATAATTTGCGAAAAGGGTTCGGGAGGCCGATTATTGAGGAGAAAAGCGACACGGAAATTATAAGGATTTTAGAGGAAAGAGAGCCGTTTTACCAAAAATGCCATGCAGAAATTATAACGAATGGGCTAAACCCCGCAGCGGTTTCGGGCAGAATACTTGAAAACTACTTCAAAAATCATGAAATAATTTGATTTATTGCAGATAAAACAAGGTTTTCTTAGGCAATATTTCACAAAAAAAAGCCAAGTTTTAAGAAAAATTTAAAAAAGTGTTGAATTTCGTTATATTAAGTGATAAACTACGTTTGAGAATATTCTGGAAGGAGGGAAACAAATGAACAAAACGGAGTTGGTAGCTTCGATAGCATCTAAGGCTGAGCTTTCAAAGAAGGATGCCGATAAGGCATTAAACGCAATGATAGACACTATTACCGGCGCACTTTTGGAGGGTGACAAAGTTCAATTGGTGGGATTTGGAACTTTTGAAACCCGTCAGCGTGCAGAACGCAAGGGGAAAAATCCTCAAACAGGGGCAGAGGTGTTGATACCTGCCGCAAGAGTTCCCGCATTCAAGGCGGGCAAGGCTTTAAAGGAAAGTGTAAAATAGCAAACAAAAAGACCGGTGAATGGGACAACCTCATTTGACCGGTCTTTTTCTTTTATTAAAGAGTGTTCCCCTCACGCCGCCAATAAAAAAGGTATTGTTGGGCTATTCCCGATAGGGGACCGAACATGCCCTCGCCTGCTGCCGCCGCTTCGTTTTCGTCACAGCCGTAAAGCTCGCTCATAACACGGCGCACCCAAACATCCACAGGAAACACCCCAAACATCCCCATGGAAAAAAGCAATATGCAGTCCGCAACCTTCGGTCCCACACCGCATATTTTGCACAGCTCCCGCCTTGCCTCCTTTGGGGGGAGTGAGGCTATGTATTCCTCCGATATCTCGCCCCTGCAAAAAGAATTTATGGTTTCGGCAAGGTAGCGCGCACGGTACCCTGCCCGAAGGGGTGCCAAATCCCCTTCCGTTATTCCAATAAGCTGTTCGGGGCGGGGAAAAGCATAATAAGTTTTACCTTCAAACTCCAGCTTGTCGCCGTACATCTCCGAAAACCTGTTTAATATACCCTGTATTCGGGGAATGTTATTATTCGCTGAAACAATAAATGAAATAAGACACTCAAAAAAATCCTGCCTCAGTATCCTGATGCCCCAGCCAAAGCGAATGGCTTTTTTCATTATACTGTCACGTGCAAGATTTTCTTTAATTTCTCCGTAATCACGCTCCAGGTCAAGATAATTCTTCCAAAAATGTTCATAATCATCGGCAGCTGCATTTAAAATGGTCAATGTGCTGTCTTTATGCGAAATATTTACAACCTGCCCTCCCGCAATACCCGTAAAGCTTTGGTCGGCCTCCTGCTCCCATCTGAAGCATTGTCCGCATAAAAAGGTGTGGGCAGGGTTAAAATGCAAAACGCTTGACACCCGAATACCGCCCTTTATTTTCGTTACAGTCATTTAATTTGTCCCTTCCTGCATTTTATGGCTGTGGCGGGGGCGCCTCCGTTACGATTATTTCAACATTTACTGTACTGTCCTGTGCCGAAACCCCCTCAGGCAGAATTATTCCCACCTCAATCACCCCAGACTCTTGTTCTTCCCCAAGTTCAATCACTTCTGTTAAAATTTCGGTAACATCCGCCAAAGTGTCCGGTGAACCGAACACCTCAATGGTTTCAGGAGTTGCCTTCACGTCTATATTAAGTTCCTCGCCGCCCTGTGTCACAGGAACAATGACGAGGGATTTTGTCATAAGCACCTCCGCTACAATATTGACATGGGTGTTTGACAATGTTAGCATATCACCCGAATATTCTTGCCCATCCCCCATCATAAGACGAAGGGGAGCGGTAAATGTTTTTTTGCCTGCAATACCCTCCACATCCATCGTTGCCACACATTCCGTGATTAGTGACACGACTGAAGAGGGGCCAGTCACCTCAATTTCCCCAAGACTTGAGGAATAATCCCTTATCGAAAAATTTTCCCCGGGGTTACCTGCAAGCTCTACCCTGACAGGCTTTTTCATGGATATAACCTCATCCACCACCACGGACACATTATACGGATTTTTGTCAACCGCTTCAATGCCATGTACGTTAAATGTAATGTCTATCGGCAGATAGTAAGTTCCGGGTCCTGTAATATTATCAAGATTAACCCTTGCAAAAACATTTTCGGCAGTCATAACACCCGAATTCTTACGCCGCCCGCGTATTTTAACCGACACATTTTGAGAGGCGATATCGGTTAGAACCACCAACGAATTTTGCTCAAGCTTATACTGGTTTGAATATTCTATTTTAATGCCCCTCATCCAAAATTCAAGCTCCGGATTTTCGGCATAAACAACATAAAGCCAAAGTCCTATGGCAATTACCAAGGAGAAGAAGCGCATCAGATAGTCCCTTTTGTCTATTTTTTTGACCATTTCAACTTCTCCTTCCATGCTTTAATATCACCGGGCGTGGCAGAGGTATCAGGCAGAAGGGTTTTATTTAAAGCTTTTTTAAGGGAATCAACCGTCAAATTTCTGGTCATATCCCCGTCAAGTGCTATTGATATTTTCCCCGTTTCCTCGGAAACTACCACCACCACCGCATCAGAGCTTTCGCTTATCCCAAGTGCTGCACGGTGGCGTGTTCCCAGCTCACGACTGAGAGAATTATTCTGTGTCAGCGGCAAAAGGCAGGCGGCGGCCTTTATTTTGCCGTCACGAACAATTACCGCACCGTCATGAAGCGGTGTTTTCGGTTCAAATATATTCATTAAAAGCTCGGCGCTCATAATAGCGTCAAGCTCCGTTCCTGTTTTTATTATGTCCCCTATCCTCGTTTCCCTCTCAACAACAATTAAAGCGCCTGTACGCTCTTTTGACATGACTTCCACAGCCGCGGATATTTCCGACACGGTAGCATCAATATTCTGGTTTTGGGGACTGAAAATACGTCCCAAATTACTTCTGCCAACCTTTTCAAGGGCACGCCTCAGTTCAGGCTGAAAAACGACAAGCAAAGCCACAACACCAACCTGCATGGTGTTTCTTAAAACATAACTTATTGTGTTTAGCTGCATCCAATGACTAAGCTGCGTCACAACAACCAAAATGACAATACCCTTTATAAGCTGCTCGGCACGGGTTTCCCTCACCAGCTTTGTCGCCTTATATATTACAAAGGCAACAATAATGATATCCACAAAATCCGCAGGGCGCATCATCATAAAAAAGTTTTGTACCGCTTGCATTGCCGCATCAAAAAAATTCACAAGCACCAATCCCTTAAAATAGTTCTATATATATTATACAACAAGTGCATACAATAATGTAAGAGGCTTATGGCAAAAAGAATGTTAAGTATTTGTTACAATACTGTGACAGTGGGGAGGAGGGTGTGGAAGCATTTGTCGATTAAAATTTATTGACAAAGATTTGAAAGAAGGATATAATTAATTTGTGATTTTTAGATGTATATTATCAGTGGTTGAAAGAAGGGTTGGCATGAACGTTAAAAAAGACAGGATATCCGCAAGGATTGAAAAACGAAAGCAAATAGAAGAAGAAATACGCCGTATAGTTCTGTCTGACCAGCGTGATATTTTAATAGATAATATGCGCCGCAGAAGAAGAAGGGAATTTCAAGCGGGGGATAGGGTGAGAATTATAGAGTGGCTTCGCAGTGGTGGAAATGAGCGGGGTGCCGACTGTATGTACCGGGTGACGGAAGGTGTCGTGGTGCAGGTGACGGGCTGGGGCTATTTTGTTGAAGGCATAAGCGAGAGGGGGCTGCCCGCAAAGGATTTTGTAAATAAATCGCACCTTATAAACGGTACTGTAAAGATGGACTATCAAAGAATATAATTTTTTGGGGGGGTACACCAAAAGATTAAGCAATTTGACAAGATGCCGCCTTCTGTGGTATACTATGGAAGGCGGTTTATATAGGCTTAGTGTCTGCCTATATCAAAAACATTATTAATCACCCGGCTTTACCGGGTTTGATTTTCTAAATATCTTTTAAACTTTCAAATCAAGCAGGAGAAACTATGAAAATATTCAGCAAATATTTAAAAAAGTACATGATTCCTTTTCTTATCGGAATTATGTGCGTAATTTTTGAGGCGGTCGGTGACCTTTTGGGACCGACTCTTATGGCAAAAATAATTAATACGGGGATTGAGCAAAAATCGCTTTCCAGCATAACCTACTGGGGCGGTCTTATGCTGGTTATAACCGCTGCGGGAGCGGGGTTTGCAATTGTGCGAAATATTTTGGCAAGCTCCGTGTCACAACGCATGGGCGCTGATTTGCGGCGGGATTTGTTTGAGAAAATTTTAAACTTTTCGGAGGAGAGTGCCGACAGGCTTGAGAGCGGCTCTCTGATTACACGAATGAGTAATGACACCTCGCAGGTGACCCATTTTGTAAACGGTCTTATGAGGATTTTTGTGAAAGCGCCGATTACCTGTGTGGGCAGTATTATTTTGGCAAGTCTTTTAAACTTTCGCCTTAGCCTTATAATATACGGGGTTGTGGCTATTGTTGCGCTTATCATTACCATAAGCATGAAGATGAGCTATCCGAGGTATTCAAAACTGCAAGGGGCGATAGACAAGGTAAACTCCGTGGTGCAGGAATATCTGATAGGTATTCGCCTTGTAAAATCCTTCGGCACATATAGTGAGGAGATTGAAAGATTTGAGGATGCAAACGATGATTTAAGGCAGCTGGGTGTCAACGCACAGATGATTATAACCCTTGCATCCCCCCTGATGTCACTGGTTGTGGGGCTTGGTTCTGTATTGGTAATTTATTTGGGAAGCAGACTGTTTTTAATAGACCTTGCAAACCCCGGGGACATTGTGGCGTTTACGATATATATGACCCAAATACTTCACTCACTTATTATGATAACCAATATTTTTAATATTTTTGTTCGAACAAAGGCATCCGTACAGCGTATTAACGAGGTTTTTGACAGCGAGGACGATTTTGAACACGGGGGAGAAATTATAGGGCTTGACGGGCGTGTGGAATTTCGCGACGTAACCTTTGCATACCCCGGCGGCAGTGGTGTTCCGGCACTTAGAAACCTGTCGTTTGAGGTTGGGCATGGACAGCATATGGCGGTTATAGGTCCTACCGGCAGCGGAAAATCTACCTTGGCATGGCTGCTTTTAAGGTTTTATGATGTAGGCTCGGGTGAAATTCTAATCGGAGGGCGTAATGTTAATTCCCTAAATATTGATACGGTGCGCTCAAATGTTGCAATAGTACCCCAAAAGGCAATGCTTTTTTCAGGCAGTGTTGCGGATAATATACGTTGGGGTGACCAAAACGCACAGGATGAAGAAATGGTAAATGCCGCAAAAAAGGCACAGGCTGATTTTGTGGAAAATATGCCGCAGGGGTATGACAGCTTTTTGGGGAGCGGCGGCGTAAATATTTCAGGCGGGCAAAAGCAGCGTATTTCTATTGCAAGGGGAATTTTAAAGAATGCGCCTGTTTTGGTTTTGGACGACTCCACCAGTGCGCTTGATGCTGTAACCGAGGCACGGGTGAGGGAAAACCTGCACGATGGTGAGGGGGACAAGACGGTAATAACCATTACACAAAGGTGTGCTACGGCGATGTTTGCGGATAAAATTTTAGTTTTGGACAATGGAGAGAGAGTGGGATTTGGCACTCATGACGAGCTTATGGAAAACTGCGGTATTTACCGTGACATATATATGACACAAATAGAAAGCAGTAAGGTGATATAACATATGGCACAACAATTTTCAAAAACCAGTCAGCCAACACAAACAGGACCTTCTTTTCGCAGAGGAGGGGGCGGCAGAAACCGTTTTAATCCGACGGAAAAACCGAAAAACGCAAAAAACACAATGATGCGCATTGTAAAAATATATATGAGATGGGCAAAAACCATATTTGCGGCAATGCTTATGACGGTAGTGTCATCGGGGATTTCGGTTGCGGTGCCGTATTATACGGGAAAGGTGTTCAACACCTTTGACATAGACACAGGCAGTATTAACGAGGGCTTGTTTATAACCTTTATTGCAATTATTGCGGCGCTGTATATATCAAGATGGATTATAACAACGGTAAACGATGTTATTATGCTGCGGGTTTCCCAAAGGCTTGTTTATGTTTTGAGGGCGGAGTTTTTCTCTAAAATGCAAAGGCTGCCTCTGGGGTTTTACGATACTCGGGCACACGGTGACACAATGAGCCGCATTACAAACGATGTGGACAATATAAGCTCCACAATATCACAAACCACAACACAGCTTATATACAGTGCGCTGACCCTTGTGGGTTCGCTTTTTGTAATGATAAATTTAAATCTTTGGCTTACTCTTGTGGTTTTGATATGCGTGCCGCTGGTGACGTTTTTAACACGCATTATAACCAGAAGAAGCCGTGCATTCTTCTCGGCGCAGCAGCGCAGTCTGGGAAATTTAAACGGTGTTATTGAGGAGAGTATACAGGGTCTTAAAATGGTGAAGGCTTTCGGGCGTGAAACCGATGTAATGGGAACCTTTGACGAAATAAACGAGGAACTGTACCGAAACAGCAAGCAGGCACAGGTGTGGGCGGGCTATTTTATGCCGTTTATGAATGTTATAAACAATTTAATTTTTGCCCTTGTGGCAATAAGCGGGGGAATATTGTCCGTAAGCTACGGATTGGCAATCGGCACAGTTGTCAGTTTTCTCAACTACTCAAAACAGTTTACCCAACCCCTCAATGCCATTGCGGGGATGTTTAACACTATTCAGTCGGCGCTTGCGGGTGCGGAGCGTGTTTTTGAAATACTTGATTATGAGGAAGAACCCGCAGACAGGAAGGATTCCTTTGAAATAGGAACCCCTAACGGGGAGGTTGAGTTTAAGAATGTATGTTTTTCATATGACAAGTCAACCCCTGTTTTGTCGGACGTAAGTTTTAAGATAAAAACGGGAGAAACTATTGCGTTGGTGGGGGAGACGGGAGCGGGAAAAACCACTATTGTAAATCTTTTGACAAGGTTTTACGATGCGGACAGCGGACAAATTTTAATAGACGGAAAGGATATAACCGATATTAAAAGAAACAGTTTGCGCAAATGCTTTTCGGTTGTTTTGCAGGACACTTGCCTGTTTACAGGCACAATCATGGATAATATCCGATACGCCAGGCGGGACGCTACCTGCGAACAGGCAGTTGGAGCCGCAAAAATTGCCCATGCCCATGAGTTTATTGATAAGCTGCCCAAGGGGTATGAAACCATGGTGTCGGGCAGTACGGACAATTTAAGCCAGGGGCAGCGCCAGCTTTTATCAATTGCAAGGGCGGTGCTTAGTAACAGTCCCATACTTATTTTGGACGAGGCGACAAGCAGTGTTGATACAAAAACCGAAAAGGACATACAAAGGGCGCTTTTAAAGCTGATGAACAACCGCACAAGCTTTTTAATTGCCCATCGCCTTTCAACAATTAGAGATGCGGACAGAATTTTTGTAATAGGTGACGGGAGAATAGTGGAAAGCGGCA
>CAZNYY010000010.1:8237-17940 GCA_964577335.1 uncultured Oscillospiraceae bacterium
ACCATAAAAGCCTTATGGAGCAGAAGGGGCAATATTATGACATGGTTGTAAGCCAAATGGGAAAACCCGCTGAAAAGCGGGCGGCAAACCAATAAGAAAAAGGTGTCCTATTCTGCCTTTCTAAACTCGTTCGGGGTTAACCCCACCTGCTCCTTAAAAACTTTATAAAACTGTTTTTTATCGGAATAACCTACTTTCTCACAAATGATATCAACTGTGAAATCAGTGGTTTTTAAAAGATTTCTTGCCTCATCGGTTCTTTTTTTCTGAATGTAAGCCGTAAAACTTTGACCGCAGAACTCTTTAAAAATTCTGCTGAAATACGCAGGATTGTAAAATGATATCTGAGCTATTTCGCCAAGAGATATCTTCCTAAAACAATTTTGGTCTATATAAGACATAATTTCAGGGGTGATTTTACTGATATAATTTTTTTCCACACTGTCACTCCCCTGAAGTTTTCGTATTATTTTAGCAAACAAAATACGCATATAACCGTTTAGAATAGATTTATAGCCGGCATTTTTATTCTGAAATTCTTCAAGCATATTTTTGATAAAAGAATTGACCTCAATATCTTCGTTTCCATGAAAAGAAATGAGGTTTTTTTCGCTGTTTAAATTACGCCTAAATCCATCGGACAAAAAAATGGAGAAAATATCATAAATATTTTCCGAGTTGATTAGTTCGCCCGTCATAAACTCGGGTGTTATCAATATATTGATATAGGTAAACTCCTCTAAACTTTCAAAGGAATGCTCCTGATTGTAGTTAATAAAGAGCAAATCTCCTGTTTTGGCAGTATAAGAAGTATCTTGAACAGTATGCACCGAAGTTCCCGAAACAATATAAACAAGTTCAATAAACTCATGAATATGCTTTGGTTCATTTTCGGTTGCACTTGCTTTAATAATAGAAATATTTTCGCTTTTGGAAATTAAATCTTCGTATTTATATTTTAACATTTAAGCCTCCGAAGCACAGAAATCTCGCGTCCACACTATCTAATTATAGCACATCCGAGCAAATAATCAATAGTTCGCAAAATCCACTACTTAAAACTACGTTTACACTACTGCATTTTATTTTTCATCTGCTATACTATAAGTAACAGGAAGGAGTGTTTACATATGGTATTATCATTTGAAGAACTAAAGGACAAAATAAAAGGATGTTGGACAGGAAAAAACATCGGCGGGGTACTGGGAGCGCCCTTTGAATGTTACCGCCAAGTTAACGATGTCAGTTTTTATGTGCAGGACTTAAAAGGCAATCCGCCCCCTAATGATGATTTGGATTTACAGCTGGTGTGGCTGAATGCGGTTGAAAAATTCGGTCGTCAGGTTGATGCTTCTATTTTGGGGGAATATTGGCTGTCCTACATAATCCCGCACTGGGTTGAATACGGGACCGGAAAAGTTAATTTGAGTGCAGGGCTTATGCCGCCCTTGTCAGGCTATATTGAAAATAAATATAAAGACAGCTGCGGCTGCTTTATACGTTCTGAAATATGGGCGTGCTTGGCGCCGGGGCATCCCGAACTTGCCGTTCGCTATTCATATGAAGACGCTATTGTAGACCACGCCGAAGAAGGAATGTATGCTGAAATTTTCTGTGCTGCGGTTCAAAGCGCCGCATTTGTTGAAAGTGACAAATATCGGCTGATTGATATAGGTTTGTCCTATATCCCCGAAGATTCTGCGGTGGCAAAAGGGGTGAATATAGCAATAAGCTGCTACAAGGCAGGGGAAACATACATTGAAGCGAGAAAAAAGATACTGACAGAGGTACCCGGTACTTTTGGCATACAAAACACCAAAATAAAAGATATTAAGGAAGATTTTAAGCAGAAGCCGCCCGGGTTTGACGCTCCTTCTAATATAGGGTTTACCATTGTCGGCTGGCTTTACGGGGAAGATGATTTTGCAAAAAGCCTGTGCATTGCCGTAAACTGCGGGGAGGACACCGACTGCACCGCAGCAACACTGGGTGCTATCCTCGGAATTATTCATGGTGATAAGGCACTTCCCAAAGAATGGACAGAGCCTTTGGGCGGTATAATTAACACCTGCTGTATTAACCGCTTGTCTGACATTTCAATACCTGATACTGTTGATGAACTGACGGACAGGATTTTAAGGGTTATCCCCAACTTCTTAGGTCACACTTACTGTGATATTCTTTACAGTGGCAACGGTTTCACATTAAAAACCCTTGAAAAAGACCAACTTTCATGTGAAAACGAACCGGAATATATTCTTTATGTAAACGGAGGCGGAAAACCAAAGGATTTACAAATTAAAGAGTTGCTTGCCCTATCGCCTTATGGGGTGAAATACAATTTCAGCACATTTTATGCCGTTTTGGAATATTGCGACGGACCTTTCGTTAAATTGAATGAGCCGAAAAAACTTAAACTTACCATAAGAGATAACGGGTTGACAAGGCATCAACAATGGGTGGATATAAAGATTTACTCCCCTGACGGCGTGACGATAGCCGAAGGGAAGCATTTTTCCGCTCCCCTTCAAAACACTTATAAATATGCTGCCAGTGCGGAATTTACGGTAATCACCGAAAACCTGACTGGCGGCAGAATAGAGTTGCTGATTGATATATCGGTATTGGGCAGACATACAAATGGAGTTATAAAAGCTGTACTATACCCTCACTAAGTAAGCCGGCCAACTGAAAAACTCAAGCCAAAAGGATAAACTCTTTTGGCTTGAGTTTTTTAGCGTGGATTTATCGTGGAAAAACAGCGCCGTTTTTTATCATTTCACTTCGTATTTCCTCACCCGATATTTCGGAGGGGCTTATATTTTTTTGAACCGACAATGCGGCGGCAATCCCGGCGGCCTCACCCAAAGCCCTTACAGTGGGTTGTATCCGTAAAGATGATTGTGCCAAAAAAGAGGCGGAAATGCACCTTCCCGCTACCAACAAACCATCCACTTTCTGCGGAACAAGGCATAAATACGGTATATCATAATAGGGAATGCCGTCCTTTGAAGCCAAGTCAAGCTCTTCATTTATCAATTTTTTACTGTGTATATCTACGGGATAATTAGAACATGCAATAAACCCCTCGTGTTTTCTTTGCCCTAAAACATCTTCATCCGTTAGTGTGTACATTCCTTTAATTCTGCGAGTTTCTCTGACGCCGACTTGATTTGCCATGTCTGATATATAGCTATTTTCAAACCCGGGGAAATACTTTTTGTAAAAATTAAGTTGACGAAACATCGCTTTTTTTGCATAAACTTGAGCATATGTCAAATCACTTGGGTTGGTGCCGTCTGATACGTTGGGAATTTCAGGACAATTGAAGGACAGGGAATCCGCTTTTGATGGAATTCCGAAGGACTGCCAATACTGTCCGTCCTCATAAGTTATATCCCCCGCGTCCATTGCATGGCGGAAAAGTTCTTCCAAGGGCCAGTTCCTGCCCCAAACCACCGCTAAATGATATTCGGGATACCCTAATCTATAATGATACTTGTTCTTCCCCTCACAAAGCTTGGTGATAAATTGAATAAACCGTTCCATATCAATACCGGACACAACATAACGAACAGACATACGTTGATTTATTCCCGTTTGCGGATCCCCGCTTTCAAAGGGAACACCGGCTTTTTGCGCCACATCGCCATCCCCTGTGCAGTCAATAACGCATTTGCTTAAAATTACCCCTCTGCCGCTCTTATTTTCAACAATAAGTCCCTTAACAACCTCATTCTCCTTAATAACGTCACATATATATGTGTAATATAGAAGTTTTACATCAGATTTTGTTGCCATTTGTTCTAAAACATACTTTAGCAAATGTGGGTCAAAACAGCCCTCGGTGTTTGACGCAACAATAAAACCTCCCATGTTTTGCATTTGGCGGTTGATTTCATCACTTATATGGGAACACATGGGATTGCCTTTTATTTCGGTACTCATAAGCGGGGACACCAATGCTTCCGTGGCGGAACCACCAAGTGCGCCAAACTGCTCCACCAAAAGAACCCTGGCCCCCTTTTTTGCCGCAGCAATGGCGGCTATTTCCCCCGCAGTCCCGCCGCCCGCAACCAAAACATCCACTTCATCGATAATCGGTATTTTTTTTTCGGGTTCTACATAATAACGCAACATAATAATCTCCATTCCGCCTCTTTGCGCCGACACAAATTATTCCTTAAAATGTATTTATACGTTCTTGGTGCATCGTCCTATATGCGGTCGGTGATACACCATAATATTTTCGAAAAGCCTTGCAAAATGAATTTACGTTTTGATACTGAAATTTTTGTGAAATTTGAGTAATGGTAAGCCTGCCGTCCTTCAAAAGGTGCGCGGTCTGTTCAAAACGTTTTTTGTTATAGTATTGCTGTATGGACATGCCCATTCGCTTCGTAAACAAATGAGAAAGATATGAATAGCTGTACCCTAATTCCTCCGCAATCACAGTAAGATTTTCAATGGAGTGCAGATTGCATTCCAAATAATTTATTATTTTATAAATAATCTGATTGCTGTAATCAATATTTTTTTCAGGGTGGTACAGATAATTTTGGCTGCCCATTATACTTCGGTATATCATTACAAATATCTGCTGTAAATAGGTTTTTAGCATGGTATTACCATGCTTTCTTTCCTGCAAAATTTCTTCAAACGCATTTAAAAAAAACGGTTCTATCATAGTCATATTTTGTACAACCGGCTGTTTAATTCCATCTAAAGCCTGCTTGACATCAGTATACAAACGGTTATCGTTATTTTCAAAATCAAAACCCAAATAAAAAAACCGATACGGCTCCGCCTTGTCAGCGATGCCGCTGTGAACCTCGCCGGGCAGACAGAAATATATTTCACCCGCTTTTACGGGATAAGCTTTTCCGTTGGTAAAAAAGGTGCCCTTCCCCGATACGATGTAGCTGATTTCGTAGCAAGCTTGTACATGCTCGTCAATGGTACAGCCGCCCTCACAAAAGAGGTCTCCTATCTGGTACAGTATAATTTCACCGTACCGCTGCGGCCGGTTTATATAAAAATTATCAAAATGCAGTCTTTTGGAACTGTCACTGACAAACCTAATGTTTTCTTCCATATGAATACCTCTTGGCTATAAGTTACGCCATTTCCACATCTTCCCTTAATGCTGTATCACAAAGAATATCTCCGATTTCCTTATCATAATCCCATAACAACTCTGCGTAAACAGCAACCGGATACCAAATTTTATTCTCAAACATACCATCTTCCACAAGGGCTTGTATGCAAAGATTTCCGCCGCGGATTTCGGACATATCCCGAATGATTTCCTGCGCATATTTGGCATTTTTAATCCAATATGCCTGCACATACTTCCAAATCCCTCGCCTGTCGGCGGTGCGTTCTTTTATAAATTGTTCGGAGGCTTTACCCAAGACAAATCTGCCCTTTTGGTGTTCAAATTTGTTCCAATCCAAGGAAATAAGACCTTTTAGGACAACTCCAAAGCGTTCTTCGTCACCCCTCAAATCGGCAATTTTTTTGTTCAACTCTTTTGTCTGTTCAAAATCCCCAATTTTATTAGGATGATAAGAATAGGGAAATGCACCGCAATCCTCCCAAATGATATGCACTCGTGGGTCCACATTTTGAATGTATTGCAGTTTATCCTTTACAGATGTTGCGTGCAGCCCAAATTGTATCTCTAAATTGGGGTGTTTGTCAAGTATTTTGCTTGCCATTTTATTTGTCCATTTGGTCACTTCCTCCGCAATTATAAGCCCATCCTTTGTATCGTCGGCAGTTTCGGTGAAGGACTGAAAATATAGCCCGTCGCCGTTTAGATGAGCATATTGTTCCTCGTACATTTTCAGCGGAATATTTACCCAGTTTTCAAAGTCCCTCTCATTGGAAAGATTTAAATCAACCCCCCAACCCCAAGAATACCCCCAAATCACTTTTATTCCATGGGCATGGGCATAATCTATCATGTCTTTTGCATTAACGGGCACAAAATCATTCCAAATAACTACCATATTCAGTTTTAATTTTACCATATTACAAATAAACTTTTCATAATTGTAAATAACATGTCCCCATGTCCAAATGGCTCGGTTTGCAACCTTGGGAGCGCTGATGAGTTCAAATTCCTCCATCGGTTTATCAAAGAAATCAACTTCATCGGAGCTTTGATTTTCGGGGTATTTTGTTTTCTGCAAATATTTGCCCTCAAAATCCATACTGCCGTACAAAAGACCCGCCTCATCATCGCCCGTGATGACAATCATTTGCTTTTCCTTGTTATAGGCACTTTGCATTACCTTAATAGTATATCCTTCCGTTTTGCCGCTTTCTTTAATTACGCCCTCTTGCACCAGTTTTGCTATATATGGGTTACTTTTTGCCGTGCCTATTAAAACGGGATTTATTGATTTGAGCTGCTCCGGTCTTATGTCTTTGGCAGGGTTTGCTGTCAGAATATAGGGGGTGTATGCGCCAATCACTGCATTTATTTGGTTTACTGCAACCTTTTCAGGGCCTTCATACTTCCCAAAAACAATACTCCATCTATTATCGCCATAATTTACAGCATCCATAAAAAAACCTCCTTCGCTTTTCTAAATCATATCATGCTTTTAACAGATTGTCATGTACATAGTATGCTATCCCGTTATTCCAATTATGCTTTTTTGCCCGAAGGTTTTTTTTGTGACATTTAAGCATCAACCAAAAGGAGGTGTAGCAAAATGCTACACCTCCTTTTGAATTAATTAGATAGTGCTTTTAAAAATCAACATAAATTTTTTGCTCACTCGCCTTATAAGCACCCTCCACGATTTTTTGAACCTCTATACCGTCCCGGGCACTTATCTCGGGCGGTGTATCATTTAAGATACTGTTTGAAAATGACTGTATTTCCTTTGTGTACATATTACCAAGCTCGGCTTCCATTTTCATAGGCCTAACATCAACACGCTCCTGCTGTGCATCGTAGCCCAGAGTGTCCTCGGAAATAAGCACTTCAACATTGCCGTCTTCTACCTGGCTTATAGTGCCTTCCGCCATTATACTGCCACGGGTTCCGTAAAACTCCAGCTTGCATTTTGCAGCGGCATCGGGAATATTGAAATTTGAGTCAACATATGCAAAGGCACCGGAATCCATTTTCATAACAATTGCAGCTGAGTCGTCCGCATGATAGGGGAAAGTTTGGTTGCCTGTAAAGCCGGTGACGGAAACTGCTTTAAGACCCGAGATATACTGCAAAAGGTCAATACAGTGTATACCCATATCCATAAGCGCACCGCCGCCCGACAAATCTTTGTTTTGGCGCCAGTTGCCGGGTATTTCCGGGTACCAGCAGGTAAGCTGCGCACGCATAGAAACGATTGAACCGAGTTTTCCTTCGGCAATAAGCTCTTTCATTTTCTGATGGTATGCATGAAACCTCATCATAAGTCCCACCGCAATTTTTTTTCCTGCGGCATCAGCAGCCTTTGCAACCTCCTCTGAATCCTTGGAGGTCAAGGTCATCGGTTTTTCAAGCAAGATATGCTTTTTTGCCGCTACCGCGTCCATAGCCTGCCTTTTGTGGCAGAAAACAGGGGAGGCAATGTAAACCGCATCAATTTCTTTCAGTGCAAGCAAATCCTCAGTATTGTCAAAGGCGTAGGCTGCACCAAATTCATTTTTAACGTCATTTGCAACATCCAAATCAGTGTCCATAACGGCAACAAGCTCGGCATTGTCTGCCAGTATCATGCCGGGGATTGTTCTTCTTCTTGCGATACCCCCGCAGCCGATTACACCCCATTTAACCTTTTTCATTTATTTTCCTCCTTTTAAATGGCGTGAAAGCACTTCCTTAAACTTTTCTGCGCATTTTTCGATATGAACCTTTTCCCATGTGGGATGGAGGAAGAGGCAAACCGTTTCATCACGCAATTTTTTTGCGTTGTGGCAAAGCACATTTTTGTAGTCAACGGAAGCAGGGTCAGTATATTCCTTTGAGAGGAACGGGAATTTATTCTCGCCAAATCCGTTTAATTCCTTATACGCTCTTTCTTCATATGCCTCCGGCCACTGTATTCCGTAGCAGGGTATCTGCTCATTTGCCAAATCTTTAAGAATTTGTGCGGCACTGCAATCAAGCTGCTCCACGTCTATAAGAATCGGATACCACCAGTATGCATTCTTTCTCTCCTCTGTATTTAAGGGAAGAGCCTTTATGCCGTCAATATTTGCAAAAGCATTGTCGTACATTTCTGCGTATTCAAGCCTTCTTGCAAGGTTCCAGTTATCAAAACGTTTAAGCTCATTTATTCCTATAACGGACTGCATTTCTGTCATACGATAGTTAAAACCAACTCGGTTATGTATGTAGGGCAGTTTTTCTTCAAGCGCCAGCATATTCATTCTCTGTCTTACGTCGTAACCATGATCCCTGAATGAACGGCATTCCCAACCCGTGTCCTCGTCGTTTGTAACAACCATTCCGCCTTCGCCGCCGGTAGTAAAATGCTTGCTTTGGCAGAAGGAGAAACAGCCGACATCACCGATTACGCCTGCTTTAACGCCGTTATATTCGCCGCCGAAGCACTGTGCGCAGTCTTCAATAACTTTAAGATTGTGCTTTTTGGCAATGTCAAGTATTCTGCCCATGTCGCACATAACACCGTAGAGATGGACGATAATAATAGCCTTGGTTTTGAGTGTTATAAGCTTTTCAATACTGTCAGGGTCAATAGTATGGTCATCCATTACATCCGCAAAACGGGGAATGGCACCCGCCTGCACAATTGCAAACGATGATGCTATAAACGAATATGAGGGAACAATAACCTCATCCCCAGGTCCGATATTCAGGCTTGCAAGTGCAATATGCAAGGCTGCCGTTCCGTTTGTGCAGGAAATTGCCATTTTTGCACCCACCCATTTTGCAAAATCCTCCTCAAACTCCATACCCTTTTTCCCTGTCCAGTAGTTAACCTTCCCAGTGCGTATGGGTTCCAGTACATCCTCAAGGGTTTCGGGGGCAAACAGCGGCCACATCGGAAAACCTATTTCCTCAATTCCCGCACCGTTCATTACCACATCTTTTTTTGACATATTTAGCTCTCCTTTCGGTTTGTCCATTGGACGTATTAATATCTCAAGCCAAAACTTATCGCCCGGCTTAAAAACAAAATGATTTATATTTCAGGAAAAATTGTATCAAAAGCCAATTCCGCAGCACCCGCCGCCGCCAAATCATCCTTGGCATCCGAATACTTGATAGGCGTTTTTCTGTGTACATCCGACAAGGCTTTGCTGTACACATGATGTCTTAGACGGTCAAGAAAATATTCTCCCAATGCCTTTATTTCACCGCTCATAACTATAATTTCAGGGTCTGTCATATTAATCAAATTAATCAGCCCGAATGAAAGCCGCAAGGCAACTTCCTCAACCACCGTTCTCTCTGCACTTTGGGGGATATCAAGCCCCGCACCTACACTCTCTATTGTGCAGCTGCCGCCTTTTAATTTATTTACTGTTTTTACTATATACGGCACAGTAGCATAAAGCTCCAAACACCCGAAGCTGCCGCATTTACACTGCTCACCCTTGTAATCTATCGTAGTGTGCCCAAACTCGCCCGCAAGCCCGTGTGAGCCTGTATAAATTTTCCCGTCAATAACTATTCCCGCACCTACGCCATCCTCTATATCAATTGAAATAAGGT
>CAZNYY010000011.1:0-17420 GCA_964577335.1 uncultured Oscillospiraceae bacterium
GTAAATCCTGTGACAATGGCTACCACCGCAACAATGAGAGTTGACAAAAAAAGCGGCATAGAAGGTTTGCTTTGCAAAAAAGGCACTTTTGATGTGCGAATGATATAAATTACCAACACTTGCGATATTGTTCCGAATACGAACCATCCGCTTTGGAACAGAGGAGCCATCTGTACCGTGTTTGCTCCTATAATCCACCACATAACAGCGAAGCATAAAATGTCAAAAACTGAACTAAGAGGTCCCATATATGCCATAAACGATTTGATGGATTTTGTTTCCCATTTGCGTGGTTTTTTGATGTACTCCTTATCCACACTATCAAAGGGGATGCCCATTTGTGAAAAATCACATAGCAAGTTCTGGGTTAATATTTGAACTGGTAACATCGGTAAAAACGGAAGGAAGATAGAAGCTGCAATTACCGAAATCATGTTACCGAAATTACCGCTTGCCGCCATTTTAATATACTTAATAATGTTTCCGAATGTTTGACGGCCTTCTATTACACCTTCTTCCAATACCATCAAATCCTTTTCCAGCAAAATGATGTCGGCAGTTTCCTTAGCTATATCTACCGCACTGGCCACTGAAATACCAACATCTGCTTGACGCAGCGGCAGCGCATCATTTATTCCATCACCCATATATCCAACCGTATGTCCAGCCGCCTGAAATGCTTTTACAACCCGCTCTTTTTGTGACGGGGATAATTTTACAAATAAATCACAGTCTTTAATTGCCAAAAGCAATGCCGCTTCATCCATATTGTCTATGTCATTACCTGCCAAGCGATGAGAAGTCCCAACTCCCACTTTGCCGCAAACCTTAACCGCCACACCCTCACTGTCCCCCGTAAGAACAACAGTTCGCACTCCATGCTCTCTAAGAGCAGTAATGGCAGTTTTTGCACTTTCCTTCGGAGGATCCAAAAAACCTATAAACCCGATTAATACCATGTCCCGCTCATCGGCTATTCCGAATGCTCCGCTGGCAGAAACTTCGTTTTTTTGTGCTACAGCAACTATGCGTAGCCCATCTGCGTTATGTTTTTCGTAAGTTTCCATTGCACTGCGCTTAGTTTCCGGGTCCATCGGCACGACTTGTCCGTTTATTTCCACAAAAGATGAGATTTTAATCATTTCTTCCACAGCACCTTTTGTTATAAGCTGCCTTTTACCCTTTTGGTCTACTAAAACCACGCTCATCCTGCGGCGGGAAAAATCAAAGGGAATTTCATCTACGCAAGTATAATTATCTAACATTTCCTTCAAACCTGATTGTTTGGCACGGTTAATTACAGCAAGGTCAATTAAATTTTTCAGCCCTGTTTGAAAATAACTGTTTAGATAAGCATGACGCAGTATACGAGTGTCATCCACACCATTTACATTCATATACTTTTCAAGTACAATTTTGTCTTCAGTCAAAGTTCCGGTTTTATCGGTACATAGTACATCCATTTCTCCAAAGGTTTGTATTGCACCCAAGGTGCGGACAATAACCTTATGTTTCGCCATGGAAACAGCACCCTTTGCCAATGTGGAGGTCATAATCACAGGCAGCATTTCAGGCGTAAGTCCTACCGCAATGCTGATGGAGAAAAATAATGAATTTATCCAATCCCCTTTTGCTACCCCGTTTATTAAAAACACAATAGGAACCATAACAAGCATCATTCGAACTAAAAGTTTGCTGATGGAATCAACACCACGCTCAAAACTGCTTTTCGCTCTATCCCCGGACAATGATTTTGCCATGGAACCAACATAAGTATTATTACCTGTTGCCAGTACTAAGGCCGTTGCACTACCACTAACAACATTAGAACCCATAAATCCAATGTTTTGCAAATCTGTTAAGCTGTGATTTGATTTTTGGGGAATATGGCTAAACTTTTCTATAGGGTTCGACTCGCCTGTCAACGCCGCCTGTGCGATAAAAGTGTCTTTTGTAGTCAAAAACCGCACATCCGCCGGGAGCATATTCCCCGCTGAAAGCCGTACGACATCCCCCGGAACAACATCTTCTATTGGAATTTCCACCAACTTATTATTACGCCACACATCAGCCTTGTTGGAAATCATTTTTGATAGTTTTTCTGCGGCGGCATTGGAACGCTGTGTTTGTACAAATGCAACCACACTGGATAAAACCACCAGCGAAAAAATAATTATCACAGTTAGATAATCAGGCTTTGCTGCTATTATTACATCTGTAAAATAAGTAATAGCGGCGATAATTATTAAAATCACATTAAAGGGGTTTATAACGGCCTCCCTCAGCCTATGCAGCACCGTATTCTTGTTTCCCGCAGTAATTACATTTTTGCCATATTCGTTTTGCCTATCATCTGCCTCTGTGCTTGTAAGGCCCTTAGAAGTAGTGGAAAGGTCGCCAAACAGCTTTTCAGCCGCCGCAAAAGCATAGGAATATAGGCTTTTTTCTACATTTTGTTTGTTTTTAGATAGTTGCCTGCCGTTTTTTTTGTTTGTGAAGTTCATTTGAATCCTTCCTTTCATTTTTATTATCCCCCAGAAACCTACAAACAAGCAACAAAAAAGCCGCCCTAAAAGACGGCAAGATATTCGCAAGCAAATCAAACCATTAGTACAAATGCATAATGGACAATACCATGCGATAAACGCCGACTAATTTGTATGTATTTTTACATTGGGGATTGAAGCAGTTTACCAATCGCCGCGGGTATTCGTCCATAATTTCACATCCTTTAATAATATAAAATAAATTTGCACATTCTTTATTATACTATACACTTATTGACAAGTCAACCTAAGTTTTAATTTTTAAACACCCCCTAAATTGAGCAGGGGCTAATCCTTACTGGATTTCGCCCCTCTCGCACTGCCGCTCGTTGGAAATCACAATTTATCTTTTAACAAATCAATTATCAAAAGAAAATTTCTTAGGATGTGAAACGGGTCTTTAACTGATAATGCAACTGTTTTTTCCTCGGGGTTTCCGTATCGGTCACGAATTTGAACCCATTCACCCACATCCTTATTGGGGTTTGGGAAAGTTGAAAAGGTATAGTCATGCGCCCTTTGGTACCACTCGGCAAAAAAGTCGTCCTCGGAATAGCAATTACACAACAATAATGTGTACAGAAGTTCGGAATGGGGCCACCAAAGTTTACTGTCCCAATCATTGCAAACCTTCTGCACCATCGGCTCGTTTTCCATCCCGCTGATATCCCCTGTGGGTTTGCCGCCATCCTCATCGGCAAAAAGCAACAACCCGCCATATTCTTTGTCCCATCCAAGGCAAACAGCCCCTTTTGCAATTTTTAGCGCACGGTCAATAACCTCCGTCATTTTATTCTCCCGTGCATAGTGGATAATAAACCACATATCCTCAATGATATGCCCCGGATTGATATATCGCTCACACAGCGCTTGTCGGTTATGTTTTTGATTTAGGGGAACCATTTCATGCAACACAAAATCATCATCTACAAAATCATTCAATATTTCGCCTAGGTACCACCCAGTCCTCTTGTTCACCTCTACAAAGTCCCTGTCCCCCATAAGTTTTAAAAAGCGGGAATATTCATGGGACGTGTTTAGGAGTATCATAGGAATGCCATGCATTTTATATCCTTTCGGAACAGGGTAAGGGGCAGTGCGCAAATTATCATTGTCCGCACGTTTTATTATTGATAAATATAATGCCCTGCAAAATTCCAAACATTCTTTATCCTTCGTCAGTGCCCCATAAAACGAAACCCCAAGCACCGCAAAGCAGTCAGCATAAAAACTGGTATCGTACACATCCTCATTTTCGGGTTTTTTGGGTTTGCCGTTTCGCTCCATAATAAATGTGCAGTTCCCGCTGGGTAAAATACAGTTTTTAATCAAGAAATCATTACCTATCTTTGCAAGGGAAAGGAAATTAGCCCTTTCATCTTCCGTAAAAAGCGCATCCATGGTAGACAATTTTGAAAAAACCCATACCATTCTCCCCTGTGACCAAGTATATTTATCATGGCTTAGCAGCTTTTCCCCGTTGTTGGAAAAGCAAGTGAAATAGCCGCCATACTCATAATCAATACCGTTTTTTATCCAAAAGGGAAGCAGTACCTCCTTTATATGCTGACTGTAAAAACCAAACATTTCCTCATAATTTATGCCCAACTTAACATCTCTCCCCTACCTTTTATGCTTATTCCATTTTACCATTAATGCGCAAAAAAGCCAAGCATAAGCTTAGCTTTTTTGACAATTTACCCCGACGGGGTTATTTTTGCTAAAACTTTATTCTACATACGGAAGTATACTCACTTCTGAAATCGGTGTCATCAAATTTTGCCCGTCCCAAACAAAGACTCTGAGCTCTTTGCCTGCGGGAGATGTAACAGCAAGTTCGGCATAGACAGTTTCGTCATCTGAAACCGTAACAGTTTCAACCTTAATGTCCACAAGCTTGCCGCCTTCATATACACCCAAAATCATCCTTACATCCTCGGTGCCTTCTTTGAACCTCTGTATATCAGAACTTGCCCTTACGGTACCTGCGGTCAAGCTTTCCGCGGGGGTGCCGTTAATTGTAATTTCTATCGGCGAAACTTCCATCTCGCTTGAGAACAGATAATCCACTGTGTTTAAAGTATTGGCGGAGGTAACCGTTGCAACTGCGCCTTCCTCAATCACGTCCGTATCCAAAAGCGCCGTCCCCCCTGCATTTTTAACTGCCATTGTTGCGCCTTGGGGAACAGTAACCGCCGCTTTAAGGGCTGCCACTGTTTTGCCTACAGCACCTTTTATAACGGGATTAAAACCTTCTGCCCTTATAAACATTTGGCTGTCAGAGGTTGAAAGTGCCGTGGTAATTGAGCCTATATTGTACTCGGCGGCGGTTTCAAACTCCAAAATCCTTACATTGTCAAAATAGTCGGTTCTTAAATTACCTTCTTGGAAACGATGCTGCAAACGTACGCTTGTAATATTTACAAAGCCTGACAAATCAATCTCAAGCTCGCCTATTTTAAGCCCGTCAACATACGAAATAATTTTATTGTTCGGTATATCAACAACACTGCTAATCCTGTACCACTGTCCCTCCTCTATCCGTGCCGTGCCTGCGGGTGTGGTAAGAATTTTATTATTAATACTTGCAAGCCTAAAATAATTTTCCGCATAGTTTGACGCCTTACTGTCATTATATTTGCACAGTATCTGTGTTTCGTTATTTGAAATCATGGTTTTTACATCTGCCTCAACCACAAAGGTCTTGGTAAGCTCGCCGCTGCGGGGAGTATATCCCAAAACAGCATGCCTGTTTGAGTTGCTTTGCGGCGTCAACGCCTCACTCCAAAACTTTAATACTTTGCCCCTGCCCGCTTCCTCAACAACATTTACCTTTACGCTGTCGGCAGTTTCCGTTGAGGGAATGGTAAGACCCCACGGTGCAGGCACAGTCTGTTTGCCAAGATAGTAAGTTTCCTCGTCATCCCACAACTCAAAATTCTCGTCAAGCAGCAATCCCTTTATTTTAACCGTATATGTCTTACTCTGTGCAGCGCTTGAAATAACTACCTGTGCATTCGGCATAACCACATCGCTGTCATCAAGCTCGTCTCCGGCAGGGTTTAAAACTTTAATTGTATTACCATCGTAAGTGGTTATTCCTGCTTTAAGCTCGGCGGCGGTTAATACACCCCCGTCAAGAGATATGATTTCGGTTGCGTTGCTGTACTCAAAATCAGAAGCCACAATACCGGCTACCGTTGCAGTTGTCACTATATTGTAGTATTTGAAGCTTTCTCCGTTTGGCGACTCAAGTACCAAAACCATTCCGTCAAAAATACCGTATTCGGTAGCTTCCGTCGTGGTAAGGGTACCGTCATCATATATTCTCACCTCGGCGTTTGTGGAAAGACCCGCCAAAAAGTCCGCCTTGTCCATAGAGGCGCTGTTTACAATAACACGTCTGCCCCCATCGTCAACTTCCAGGATACTTGCTGTGCTTTCAAGAGAAATATAGTTTTCGGTGTTGTCGTATTGCCCTTGGTAAAATTTAAAGTCATCATATGCGCCCAATCCGCTGTGTGGCGCGCCGGCTACCGGGAACCTTGTTTCTGCCTTCAATCTGTTTACATCTACAACATTCGCCAGGGTTTGTTCATGAACCAGGTCACCGTTTAAGTAAACCTGCACCGCCCCTGTTATGGTGTTAACTGTGCAGGCAACCTTGTACCAGCGCTGCTCCTCATACCTGCCAATACTTACCTTTGCACTGCCCGCCTTTATAAACCCGTCATAATCAAGCACAATGGGGTTATAGAAAGAGGCGGTGCCGCCTGTATTTGTGTAAACCACGGTTACTGTCATACTTGCGGTGGGTGCGTCCTTATAAATTGAGCATTCAAAGGAGGCTACACCCGTAAGCTTGGGACCGTTATAGTTTATGTACGAGTCGCCCTGACCTTCCCCGCCCCCATAATTCGTAGTTTTTACAACAAAGGAATAATCATCTTCCCCTCGCCCTCCAAGGCCCGCTTCGGAATATGATGTTGCGCCTGCTTTTCTTGCAACGGTCACTCCCGCACCGCCCAAAGCCGCATTTAATTCTATTTCCCTGTTAAAATTGTCAACGGCATAATTTATCTGCCCCACAAAACTCCAATAATACACATTCCCGTCGGTATCGGTAATCTTTAAAAGATTGCCCCTGACAGGTGCTAAGCCGTCCACAGAAACATAATTTCTGTCAACAATATCAAGACTGCCACCCGTCGGCGGGGTAAGTACATTTAAAACATTGGTTTTTGTAGTGTCAAGATTACTTACGAACAGCCTTGCCTTCACTCCTGCAAGCGAAACATTTCCCGTAGGGTCGTTCACCGCTATATCTATCTGCGGTACAAAGGGCTGCTCTTCCCCTTTGAATAATTTAACTGAAAAATCGTCAATATATGTGGCAACAGCGGGGAATACGTCCTTTCCTGCTTCATCCTTTGTCATCAAGGCAGCAATCTGATTCCCTATTCTTATCTGCCTGATACCTGTTATTGCATGGTTTGCCCCTGTTCCCAATGAAAATTCACGGGTATAAAAAAGCGCTCCGTCCACATAAAGTTCCATTTTATTTGGTATAGCTGCTCCGCCTTCCTCTGCGGCGGGCGAGCCTACTGTGACAATAATGTTAATATCATACCATCTGTTTTGCACACGCTCAAGCCATCCTGCGTTCTGCCCCATTGACACCACATTACCGTTCGGCATTAAAAGGAACGGATGCGCACCTCCGCCGTTATGCCCGTTGCCCGAGCTTTCGTTGTTACGAAAATACATCATTTCAACAGCTTTGTTTGCCACATCATCCCCTGCGGCAATTTTGGCACGCACCTGAATTTTGTCACCCGCTTGAAGGTTCATAAGATTGTAACCGGCGGTACCAAGGAATGCGTTTCGCTGAGCTGAGGGCACCTCTCCCGCAGGATTGCTGATTTTAAGGCTTACATCGCCCTCCGCACTATCAGCTATGCCAGTTGCAGGTGCAAAGGTGGCTGCCGCACCACTGTTTCCAAATGCCATTTTACCGCTAAGCCCTGCAGGCACGGTATTTACCGTCGTAAAATCACTAAAATCCGATTCGGCATAAACTTCTGCTGCCGCCAAAGCACCCGTGGTGGAAAACACCACCGTAAGCAGCATTGAAACCGCAATTAGTAAGGATAAGTTTTTCTTCATGAATTGTTCCTCCTTCTGAATTTTATTTTTAACAGGTTTTAAAATATGTTGTCACTGCTGGTAGATTGCGCTTTTAGCGCATTTGCTGCCCGCCCAGTCCTTTAGGAAAAACACTTCGGCATGCAGCCCCAAGTTCTCTGTCGGTGCAATTTGGAGCATTTGTTCTTCTGTTTGCGGGGCAAGCGTCACCACTTCGGACGAATGGACACTCTCGACCGCACCCCTTTCATCTTTCAAAACCATGACCATTACAATTGTCCGCGCCTCATCGGTCAGGTTTTGTATTTTCGCCTTCGCTCCCGTTTTGCTGCCGTCAACCTCAAAGTCAACACTTAAAACGTCAAATTCACTGCTTTCTGTCATGAAATATTTCACCATTTCATATTCTATATTGCCGCCTGAAGGCTTCCGAACCCCCTTCCCAAATACAATTTTATATTCTGTTGATGTAATAACAGGTTCCTTGGTTGTAACCTTTATTGTGTTTATACTGCCATCGTAAGCTACAGCGTCAATCGGCACATTCACATCGTTTTGATAGAGGAATACATTGCCTGAAAGACTGCTCCAGTCCAAGGCTTCGGAGGGTGTAACCCCTATATTTTTCCCGCTCCCCTCGGCACCGGTTATGTACAGGCTTGCCGGCACATAAAAATGAATATTATCAATGTATATAGATTGGCTTACAGGTATATGATATTGTATTCTCAAATCCAAAAGTCCATTGGAGGTAAGCGGCTTTTGGAATGCATACCCTTCCTCCGGTGTTATCATCTCTCCGTTTATGTAAAACCAATAAGTCATTGTATTTGTGTCACATTCATATTTAAATGAATACCATTTTTCCGCTTCAAACAAACCATCCACCGCAATGGGTGTACTTCCGTTATAAAGCTGCAAACTTGCATCGTTTGACCTTACGCTAATCGGCCAGTCATTTGCACCCATACCGCGGGTTACAATACTAAAGCCGGTAGAGTCAAACTGCGGAAGGTATATATCAAAATTAAGCCCGAAAAAGCCCGACCTCCCATTCATTGGCTGAGTTGTGTAGGGTGCGCTGCCGGATGTGACCGCAGGACCTCTTGTAATTTTCATCGCTTTATTTGACCCGCCCCCTGCATCCTTAATGTCTGCCTGCTCGAAGGTGTACAAATAATCCACGTTTCTCGGTTCTCCGCTTGAGGAAGGGACTTTTGTTTCCATGTCATTTTTAACTAAATCCTGCATGGTCGTTGCCCTTGTAATAACCAAGGCGCTCGCCTCACCCCTAAAGCCGTCATTATCATAAGCCACAACCGAAACTCTCATATCCCCCACAACCTTTTCAAAGTCGCTGAAGGTATAAATATTTCCGTCTACCGAAACATCAGCGGCGGCGGCTTTCCCGTTTATGTAAAGCTGTGCGCCCGAAACTGCCATGTCGTCCGTAATTTCCGCTCGAATTTCATGTAGTTCTGTAACATCCGCCGCCTCCGGCAGGTTTAAAATATTAACCGAGGGGGGTCTGCTTGGCGCGGCAGTTACCGTTATTTTATCACTTCTGCCAACGCCGCCCAAATTGTCCTCCGCCAAAACTTCAATCTCATAAATCCCCTCCGCCGCAAAACGGTAACTAAAATTAACCGCCCCTGCGGGGTTTAAAACCTCGTCCGCCACACTGCCGTTTACCATGAGAGTAATTTTTGTAACAGTGTTTTCGGATAGTGCGTTTGCGGTTATGGTAACGCTTTGCCCCGGGCGAACCACATTCCCGAAAGGCACTACCGAAACCTCGGGCGGGGTATAATCTTCACCCGCTATCGAAAACTCTATCTCGATTGCCGCTTTTTTCACGCCGTGAATGTCATATATATCGTCTATCAAAAGCGTGCAGCTCTGCATGGCTTGAAGGCTTTCACCGTCTTTTACTCCAAATATCAGGCTGTCCCCCAAAAAAGAAACTTCACATTCTATTTCCGCCGTCCCCTGTTTAAGCAAAACAGACGGTGTTTTTAAAAGGGGTGTTCCAAAGCTGACCAAAACGTCCCGCACCTCTGTAACCATCTGGTTTTGCGATATACCCGGCAAAGGAATATATTCTCCTTCACCCAAAACAAGCAAATCATCTATATACAATTCCGATTTTACGTTTACCGTTGTATTTTGGTTTGAAAAATACAGGGGTTTTGAGCCTTGGGGCATCTTTGAAATAGTCCCGTCAAAAACAATTGCATCATCAATCACTATTATAATTTTGTCATTTGAAAATGCAACGCCGAAACTGTATTCACGGCTTGCCTCAAGTGTGAACACATTCGCACCGCCGACCGCTACATTCAAATTCTTAATAGTAAAAACAGGTACGTCCGTTGTACCGTCCATAAACCCAAATCCTTTATCGGCATTTGCATCGGTTTCAAGCTTAAAGTATGTCATAAGCCCCCCGGTGTCTACCGCCGCTGTGGATACATGTGACAGCTTCAAGCTTGACGAGCCTGTGTTGTCGGACAAAAGCAACAGCCTGCCGCCCTCTACCGAAACCGTGGCACGGTTTGCCATGCCCAGCGAAATAACTTTGGGGGTCAGCGTACCCGGCAACTCCCCGTTGTCAAAATCAAACTCCATCGGTGCGGCGGCCGATACGCTTATAAACATTAAACTTACCGCAAGGGCACATATTAACGCCAAAATCCTTTTCATAAGTTACCTCCATAAATCCAATTTTGAAATCTCAGGAACAACTGTGTTACCGCTGCCCGACTCTATCGGAGCCATATAAACGCATATTGTCACTTCCCCCTCAGCCTTTGGTAAATAAATTGACAGTTTTCGTATGCCTGTATTTGCGTCTTGGTATTTTGGGCTGCCTGATGTTCCTAAATTTGCCATATTGGCGGGCCATGTATCCGGGTTGGGGGACGTGGAAAACTGTTTCGCCTGCTCAATCGTAAACCGCCCGTCACCAACACAGAATACCTTTATAAATTTGTTACCCTGTGAGAGTACGGCACTCTTACCGCCGTCAAGCAGGGTTATCGCTGCTTTGGTGTGCATAAACCAGTACAAATCCTCCTGCCCTTTCATCACAAGTTCATCCCTCACCGTAAATCCGCCGGTTAATTTGTTAAGCCTTACACCCCTCTTGGCATCGGTCACATATTTTGTGTATGCGCTGGAGGTGTCGGCTATTGCCGTGCCCATATTTTGTGTGGAATTAAAATAAATAATTTTCGAGTCGCTGTACAAATCCTGGTCAGCCAAAGGTCCCGGGTTTATGACAATGGTGTTATGCGCCTCGGCACGGTGCCTGTAATAACCCCAGCGGCTCATCGCCACATCATTCATGTTCCAATATTGGCTGAGATTATAGTTGTCGCCCCCCAGATCAATAGCCCATCTTACGCCGCCCGTTTCATATACAAATGTTCCTACATCAAGCTGCCCGTGTTCTATACGGTTCACCCCTCCGTGCAGCCCTGCAAAATGTATATTCGACCCGTAATATGTGTTTCGGAAGGTTGCAACCTCACTGTCTCTGAAATAACCGTCCTTTGCAAGGGTTACATCAAAATTCTCGTCAACAAGCTCCTCATCGTACCATAAAATGTCTTTATACGAAGGCGCACGGTTTAAGGTTGTAAGCTGATAATTCCTGTACCCTGCCACTGCCGAGTCGTTAAACTGTTTAGCAAGGAAGAAATACTCAGGCGCATTCACGCTTGACTCGCTTGCATCATTTAAATTAAATGTAACACTCGTACCTATATTTTGAATGGGATAATATGCCGTATTTGAAATGCCCTCGTTCCTCATAATCCCAAAATCAGTACCCAAAACACTTTGGAGGGACGCCACATAAGTGGAAAAATAGTTCACGGTATAATGCCAATAACCCGGTCCTTCATACCATGCCCCGTCAGGAGCGAACCGCCAAAGCACATTTTCAAGGGAATTTAATCCGCTTTCAATAACAAACACTGCAAGGTCCTCATACCTTGGCACATCCGCCATGGCAAGCGCCGCCACTCCAACCCCTCCGTTGCACACGATATTCCAGTTTGTATTCCCGTCAACCCACCAGAAGTTTCGTGTGTACAGGGTTTTCGTGTAGGCATCGCTTGCCATTTGCAGCCCTTTTTCCGCCATTGCATCTTCAATAAGTGCAAGTTTTGCGGGTGTTTTGGCATAATAGTCATAGCACCAATCATATGCCACCGCATATCCGTACAGCATTGTGGCAACATCAAGAAAATGCCCCGGTCCCCAGTCCACAAATTTCGCCGCAGCCTCCATGAGTGTATATGCCTTCTCGGCGTAAGCCGTATTCTGCTCTATCAAATATGCAAACGCCAAAACAGGAAGGCGAGCCGCCATGACCCCCGATGCCTGCAAACGAATAGGGTCAACATCATCATATGTCGGCGGAGCTTGGTTTAGGTGAGTGTCGGCGGTATTTTTAACCTTTTGGTACCACGATTTTACCTTCGGGTCATTTTTGCACAAATCCCTAAGTTCCAAAACCCTGTCAGCATCAAGCATAATCCTCGGATGTGCGCTCTCCGGATACCTTTCCCGAATAATGCCACTAATCTCGCCTGTTGACGGATGAAGAATATCCCCCGGCACAAAGCTTGCCGCAATTTTCATGGGGTTTAAATTGCCCCCCTCCCATAAAAATATGCGTACCTCGGTATCCTCATTCACAGCATCAACATTAAAGGAGGTTTCCAATGTTTGCAAGGTCAGCGGCAACAAGCTTTGCCTTGTTACCACTACATCCAAAAGTTCTTCTTTTTCATAAATTCCGCAAATCATCATAACGGGTTTTACGGTTTGGTCACCGTAATACACATTTTGTTTAACCGCAAAGTCCCCGTTGCTGATAACCGCAACCTCGCTCATGCCGATGTTTGACATATCCTTGAAAAGACGGGGTTTTTCTATAAATGTATTGTTTTCCACGCCCGCCTCGCTTACTATTAGTATATCATCTGCATATGTATTTACAAAGCTGTTTTCCTTTGTCACATTTGCCCTTATTCTCATTCCAACCTTTCCAAAGTTGAAATTCTTATAATAGGCGTTGTTTATGCTGCGAAAATCCGCAACATGGGATTTAAGCGCATCACCGTTGTAAATTTTTATTTCACCTGTTTGCACATTTATCTGTGCGGTAATCACTGCAACCGCCCCCGGCGAATAACTCTCCCTTGCGGGTGCCGCAGTGTCACTTAAATAATTTATATAGCCGCCCGTGATTGTGGCTATTGTCAGTGACCCTATGGACGAATTGGGATTATCGTCCCTAAATGAAAGCGCAAGCTGTCCGCTACTGGGATTGTCAAATATAAGTTTTGCGGCTATATACAGGTTTTCCTCGGCCGAGATATTTGAAGATTGCATAAATGAGTCATGGCTTGCCGCACCGTCAATATAATCAATATAAATATTCAGTGCTTTCGAGCCGCCCTTCATCTCAATCCTTTGCCGCCCGCCCGTGATTACCTTTTCCGAAGCGTTAAAGGAGTTGCCCCCCGTATATCTTTGCCCTTCATCGTATTCCTCAAAATTTTCACTTATGAAAATTTGATTTGCACTTACCGTCTGCATACCAAATAACCCGGGGATGCGGGGAGCGGTATCGCTCCCCCCGCCCGGTATTACCAGTGCCAATGCAATCCCAACAGCCAAAAACTTGCTCATCCATTTTATCATTTGGGGCCTCCGATAGCAAGCTCAGTAACACTGTTCCAGTCACCTGTCGACGTACCCTTGCAAATTATACGCACATATCTTGCATTTCGGCTGCCGATGTCATATGTCTCAAACTCGTCGGTAGTACCACTGGTTGCGCCTTCAAACACAGTTTTATAGTTTTCTCCGTCCTCGGAAATTTGTACATCAAAGTACAGCATTCGTGCAGAACCCTGATGTGTCGCCATGTGTACCTCATTAACCTCGACCACCTTACCGAGGTCAACCTCTATCCATTCGCTCCTCCCCTGTGCAGACCATCTTGTGTCAAACGACCCGTCAAACGCATTATCCCTGTTGTTTTCAGGCTGCGGCTCACTGCTGACCTCTATATCCCTTATCGGCAAACCGTTTACAACCGCAATTTTTAAATACTGTATGCTATATGTTGTATGAAGTTCGGGGAACTCGGGGTTTATCACTCTTATTGTCGTTCCCTTTTCAAAGGTTCTGCTGTCATCAACCACTACCTCAAACTTCGAGCTTTCCGCAGTAATTACGGGAACCTCTGTTTCGCCTTCGGCATATCTGAAGTAGTATGTACCCTTATTCGGGTCAAACCCTGAAAGCGGCTCTCCGTCCACATAAATCATATCCAAAATTGCTTTCTCCGGTAATTCTCCGTCAGGTATCGTCCATGTGTCCATATTAGTATTATAATCGGAAACAGGGGTTTGGGGAATACCCACAGGCGTCAGTTTAACGGTTATATTTATTTTGCCGCTGCCCTCTACTTTAAGCCTTACACGGTTTATACCCGTATTCGGGTTTTCACCGTTCACCGTAGGCGTACCCGGAAGCGGGGTTGCGGCTTCAAAGCTTGCCTGCATGGGTGCGTTGCACAAGAACTCAACTTTTAACTGTTTGCCTCTCGAATGCAAAATCATCTCATTTCCGCTTATATCCGCCTTATCCGCCTGAGTATACATGGACCAATAGATTTCCGAATTTGCATCAACTTCAATTTCGTCCCTGATTACAAGGCTCTTTCTGTAATCTGTCAGGAAGAACCCACGTTTTGCGCTCTTTGCATTGTCACGCAAAACATCACCCATGTCAACTGTGCTTATTGCCCCCCTGGGTTTTGATTCAAGCTTTAACACATCCGCCACGGAGTTTAGATTATGGTCAATCCCGCTCGAGTCGGGGTTTATAACAATGGTGTTATGCGCCTCAGCCCTCATTCTGAATATCTGCCAACGGGCACCCGCCATTGTCCAATATCCGGGTAAGTTGTAATTGTCCGCCCCCATATCAATCGCCCAGCGTATTCCCTGGCTGTCAAATATAAAGCTGCCCGCATCAAGCTGGCTATGCTCAAGCGACGTTTTCCCGCCGTGATACGCCATATATGTGGTTTCAGAATCCGTCCAAGATTCACGCATTGCCACCGCATCAGTTTCTCTGAAATGCCCGTCAAGCGGAAGTGTTATCTTATCGGGCTGCACCTCGGGGTCAAGCCAAATAAGTGCAAGCGGGTTTGCAGAGATGCTGTTCGTGCTGTACAATGTTGCCGCCGCAATGGAGGGATTTTCATATTTTTTTGAAAGCCAGTACAAGCTTTCCGGGTAAACCTTGCCCATTGCCGCATCAGAGAAGTTATAACTGCCTATCGGGCTTTGCATATGCAAAATAAAGTCCGCGGTAGTATCCATCCCTTCGCATGCCCCAACCCTGAAAGATGTGCCCAGTGCAGAGTCCGCCGCATCAAACATTCTTGAAACATACGACATTGTATAACTCCAGTAACCCGGTCCTTCAAACCAAGCCCCATCAGGCGCAAAATGGAACATCATAAGCTCTATACCCCTAAAGGTATTTTTTATCAGTCTGCGGTTCAATTCGGGATACACTTCCATAAATGCCAGCGCACCCATGGTTATGCCGCCGTTGCATACCAAGTTCCAGTTATTATTAGCCATTGCCCAACGTGTGGGAGAACCCTTGAGGCCAAGATGCCAGTTTTCCGACTCGTCCAAAGCATTTCGGAAAACACCTTCTTCAATATGCTTTCTCTGCTCGGCTGTCCAAGCGTCATACATCCAGTCATATGCTATTGCAACGCCCGCCGTCATGCCCGCAACATCAAGATAATGTGAAGGATTCCAGTCACTCCAGCTGCAAACCTCCTGTATCTGAACCCATGCGGCATCAACATATTTCATGTCCCCCGTCAGCATATACGCCATTCCCAGCGCATAACTTTTTGCCGCAGGGTCAGTTGACATTCTCACGCCGTCATGAGTGCCGTAAACAGGCGGAAAATTACTTGCTACATAACCGTCTGCCACTTTTATTACCGCATCTGCCCACTGTTTTTTAATGGGATAATCCTCAATTTCCTGTTTCAGTTTTTCAAGCCCCTCTTTATTAATAAAAAGACGGGGATGTGCGTTATTCGGATTATTCTTCTCAAATGCTGTTTTTATATCGTTCTCCTGCGGTCTGTAATAAAACAGGAAGTCGTTAAGCGCCTGAAGACCTCTATCATCCGTGGGCGGTTTAAACTCTCTGTTACTTATTACAACCATGCCGGAGTTTATGGTTGTATCGTTATAATACACTTCTTTGCCCAGTACTTCCTCGCAAAGGGCACGAAGCGGAAGGAAGGTTCTGCCTTCCCGTATTGTTGCGGGAACGTCAAGGGTAACGGTTTGCCCGTCCACCTCCATGGTGTCCTCGTCAATCCCTATCGTAGCCTTGCCGCCTACATTTACGGTGTATTCTTCCTCGTCAAAAGTAACGGGCAGCCCAAACGCCTCACTTATCGCCCGCACGGGTACCATGGAAAAACCGTCCTCTATAAAGGGCTGCGGGTCAATAATAGTCTTTTGCCCGTTTGCATACAAAATTCCGCTGCGAAGATGAAAACCAACATTCCCTTCCATCAGCCGCCTTTCGGTTGCATCGCTCGGGAAAATGGTGCTGGAATAATTTTTGGTAATTTCTATATTCGATATATCCCTCGGCTCATTCCCCTCATAAATCCTGTAATTGTCAAGAAGCAGTTCACAGGTTACGCTCGTACCGCTTGTAACCCTAACCCTTGTATGCACTATCGGCTCTCCGAACGGCGTTGCATACGGAATGTCACTTTGTACCAGTACACCGTCAACATAAGCATCATAAATTTCATCGTCAAGGTTTACAACAAAAGCCAGGTCGGTCCATTTGTCAGTTGACAGTGTTGCCACCTGCCTGCCGCTTGCCAACACCCTGCCTCCGCTTACCTGAACGTTGTTTGCCCATTTCGCAGTTGTGCTTTTAAATATCAAAAGAGTTATTGCACTTTGAGGGTCAATCAGTTTAATGGAGTATTCAAAAACCATTGAACTATAATCTTCTCCCGCAATGGTAGTATCAAAAAACATATCCTGGTCATTTGTTTTCATAATACGATAGCAGTCGTTTCCGTCATCTTCCCGTATTATCTCCATAATATTGCCTTTTGCGTTTGAACTCAATGTCTTACTCTTTGTAAAATCATTGTTCACAATTATGGTGTCGCCCACTTCTTTTGATGGTTCTTCAAGCACAAGCTCCAAAACCTCCTCATTATACGGCGCCACAGGGTATGTTGCCTGAATTTTGTTTCCCTGCACTATGTTTACATTATCAATTACAACCGCCGAATTTTCGTGCTGTGATTTAAATGAAAACAAAACCGAGCTTAGCCCGTCAATATTGATACTTCTTACATACCAGTTACTGAGAACTGCTTTGCCGTCTATATACAAATCATAATTTGACAGGGCAGGTCTTACCACAATATCAATTTTTGACATATGACCAAACAAAACCCCGCCAACCTCTTTTTGGTCATTACTTGTAATAACCCTATTGTCAGCAATTTTCATGGGCACAAAAGTTTTTCCGCCGCTCTCAAGGGTCACAGTGCCCTCAAACCCGTCGCCCTGACCCATAATGTTAAAGGACACCACAAAATCGCCCTTTACCGAAGCCGAAACCGCA
>CAZNYY010000012.1:0-17319 GCA_964577335.1 uncultured Oscillospiraceae bacterium
CCTCAAGTGTGTAGCCCATATTAAGCAATGTATATCCTTTTTCCGCATAAAACTTCTGTTTTTGCAAAAGCGAAATGGGCAGAACCTTTTTAACTTCTCTGTCCGCACTCATAAGGTTTTTATAGGTTTCGTAATGGTTGTCAAGTACATTTGTAATCGAAAAATACTCAACCGCCCTCTCTCTTGCCCGCTCTCCCATTTCCTGCACCCGTTCCGGGTCCCTCAAAAGTTCAAGTATACCGTCCGCAAGCTCTCCGGGTGCATGGGGCGTCACCAAAATACCGCAGTCCCCAAGCGCTTCACTTATCCCGCCCACATCCGTTGACACAACAGGTTTTCCGCTCATCATAGCTTCAACCACCGAATACGGAAAAGCCTCGGAAATACTCGACAGCGCTATTATATCACCTGTATTATATGCCTCAGGTACATTATCAGTGTGACCTTCAAATATAAAATTATCCTCCAGTTTCAACTCCCGAACCTTTTTTTTGCATTCTTCATAATAATCTTCAACGGACACCGCACCGTAAACCGAAAACTTCACGTTGGGAATTTCTCTGCGCACTATGTCCGTCGCCTCAATAAGCGATAGAATATCCTTAAGAGGGTCAATCCTTGCAACCGAAACCACTGTCGGTTCTTTATATTTTCGTTTAACATCCCTCGGCGAGAAAATCTCCTGGTCAACGCCATTATATATTACCCTGATTTTTTCGCCTTCAACTCCGAAGCGCCGCTCCCATCTTGTATTGTATTTGCAAACAGGGGCAACAACATCTGCATACTCATAATTTAAACTTATAATGGAATTTATCATCCTTATAAAAAACGTATTTAAAAACGACGGATATCCTCTCTTTGAAAGAGATAAATACTGTTCTCTAATATAAACCCCGTGTTCGGTAAGCATATATGGGGTGTTGTTCGCAATTTTAGCAAGCACACACGGTATTCCGCAAAAGGCTGCCGCCGCGGAATGTGTAACGTCGGACTTTGGGATGGGCGTATTTAGGATTGACATAAACCTGTAAATCCAACCCAGGCTTTGAATTAGGTCATAAACACTCGGGTCATCCACATCATTTTCATCGTCCGCCGTAAAGCTGTATACAATTTCTTTAAAGATATCCCACGTTATTTCCGATTTAAAGCTTTTTTTATACTCATATTCCTTAAAATAAAGGTGCATATCATAAAGCGTTTCACCAAGCTTTTGCGGGTGCTTTTCAAGGCTTAGCATTTCATTTATAAGAGCCCTGAAAAGAGGTATAAATTTTTGTTTTACCACCTCGTCGGTGGTTCGCACTTTTGACATATACACCTTTGAAAAAGGAACGTCAAGATATTCGCTCGGCTCCTCCGTCCCCCAAAGAGGCACCTTTATAAGCTCAGTGTTCTCCGGCAACGGATAAATTTGTGCGATAAAGGGGTTCATCATTATACTATATATCGTATAATTCACCTTGTCAAGCTGGTTTACAAGAATATCACACCATGTGCTAACACCTCCCGGGTGAAACGGATAAGTTCCTTCAGTGGTCATCATTACTTCAATTCGTTCGTTCAATACCGCTCCCCCTCTCGGAATTCATTTTCCGCTTTATAAAGCCTCCGATTTTTTTGATGCGGAGCCAATCAAAAGTGCCAGCGTCACCTTTATCATAAAGTAAACAGAACCGTATGCGCCTATGGTTGACCTTCCGTTAAGACGCTCGTTCATGGTAACAGGAATTTCTTTTATTATCAAGTTATTTTTACTTGCCGTCACAAGCGACTCGGGTTCGGGATAATCAAGCGGATAATTTTTCGCAAAAAGTTCAATCGCCCGCCTGTCACATACTCGGTAGCCCGAGGTAGGGTCGGTTATTCTGTGTCCCGTAGTAAATTTTATCACATTGTGTATAACCGAAATACCCATTCTTCGTAGAAATGATGATTGAAAGCCCTCACGTCGTATAAATCTTGAGCCTACAACGAGGTTTACCCCATCTCTTAGTTTCTCTATCATAGTTTTAATATATTCCGCATTGTGCTGCCCGTCACCATCCAACTGAACCGCAACATCATAGTCATTGTACAAAGCATATTTAAAGCCTGCCTGCCTTGCGCCGCCTATTCCTAAATTTGCAGGCAGTCTTATTACCTCAACCCTCGTCTGCCCCGCTAACACCTTATGAGAATTATCCGTCGAACCGTCGTCTATCACCAAGATATCCGCATCGGGATAAGCCCTTTTAACACCAAAAATAACATGGGCTATATTCTTTTCTTCATTATAAATGGGTATCATTACAAGAGTTTTCACTTTTATTTCCTCCATCCTCTTTAGTCCGTAAAAGGTCAGCCACCAAAAACATCATTGTGCCAAATCCCGGTTTTTTCTTCTCCTTCCGGCGTGGTTAGCTTGCCGTATCCCTGCCTTTTTCCATCCTGCCAACTACCTTCATAAACCTCGCCGCTCGGCCAGCGGAATGTCCCATAACCGTTAAACCTTCCTCCGCTCCAAAACCCTTCATAGTAATTTCCGTTTCGCCAATTAAATCTTCCGTAGCCCTCAAAATTACCGTTTTCCCATTCGCCCGAATACATATCGCCGTTTGACCAGCGCATAGTGCCCTGCCCGAACATTTGCCCTGCGAGGACATCTCCTTCATAGGTATCACCATTTGGCCAGTTCATGACGGCATAACCGTTCATGTAGTCGTCCTTCCATGTTCCCCGATACACAAATCCGTCGTTTCTCACAAGCGTTCCTTCACCGTGGCGAAGTCCGTCCGATACATGCCCCTCATACCTGCTCCCGTCAGAATAATTCACAGCGCCATATCCGTTTGGGATACCCCACTGCGTTTCACCTATGTATGGAGAGCCATCCTTCATATTATAAACCGATTGATAAGTATGCTCCGAATAAAGCGATATTGTATTTAGCACCGGAGGGTAAGGTTTTCCGCCGTGATATGTAAAGCCAAGCGTCCTCAGCCTGTCAGAAGAAAAGCCGCCTGTTTGTATAATCTTCTCTAGCAGAGTAACTCCATTGTAGTCGCTTATAGTCAAGGATTCCCACACAATACCTATCATGTCGTTTTTCGTAATCATTTTATCATTTAAATATTTTGCCTCCTCCGCCAAAACACCGCCAAGATATGAGTTTACATACATCGCTATCTTGCTTTGCTCCGCCGAAAGGTTTATTCCCAAAAACCTCAAAAGCATTGTCGAGAAGGTTTTTCCGTAAATAAATTCCTTAGGCATAATTCTTCCGTCATCAAAGTCGGATATAATATTGTTCTTTACAGCATATGCAACATATGCCTTTGCCCATCCGGAAACCAAATATGCGTCGCCATACGAATTTAAAATCGAGTTTGCACTCCGCTCATATTCCCGCATTGCATTTTGCCCCGGCCCCATAAGCCTGCCCAAAAAAACCATTGCTGTTTCCCTGTCAAGAAAAAAATCCAAATCCGGTTCAAAGTAGCTTGAGCCTATGCCATTGTAAAGCCCCAACTGGTAAAATATGCGCGCTTGCTCTATATAGCTGCTTTTTGCAGAGGCACCAAACCCCGTTCCAAAAACACATGCCGCAAGAATTATTGCGATGCATTTTTTTGCCTTTTTCATTTCAAGCTCCATTCCTTCTCTAAATTCTATTAGATATACATATACGCCTTTTCCTCGGGCAAGGGTTTTGCCATGTAAAACCCTTGCAAATAATCACACTCCATTTTTCTGAGCATCTGCCGCTGCTTCTCGGTTTCAACGCCCTCCGCTACAACACGAAGTCCCAAGTCATGAGAAATATTAATAATAGAACCTATAAAATTTGCGGACTTTTCGCTTATTGTCATATCATCCAAAAACGTTTTGTCTATTTTTACAACCGAAACCGGCATTTTTGTCAAATATGAAAGAGTTGAGTACCCCGTACCGAAATCATCAATCGAAATTGTAATACCCATATCCTTTATTTGGCGAATCTTTTCACAGTTTTCGTTAAAACATTCCATAAAGCACGATTCCGTAATCTCAAACCCTAAATATTCGGGGTTTGCACCCGTTTCCTCGATTATATCAGAAATATTCTTCACAAAGTCATCATCGTCAATTTGCATATTAGAAAAGTTGACCGAAACAATAATTTTTCTGTCGCTCATTTTTTCTACGTTCCTTGCAAATACACACGCCTTTTTGAGAATTATATAACCCATATCCGAAATAAGATTTTCCCTCTCCGCCATTTGTATAACATGAAGTATGGGCATATCATTGTATTTTTCGTTTTTCCATCTCAAAAGCGCTTCAAAGCCCATCAGTATGTCATCCTCCGCCTTAAACTGAGGCTGATAATAAAGAACCAACTCGTCATTCTCAATCGCTTCATGCAAATCCAGTTTAAAGCCTTTGTCCTGTATTATTTCGGTGATAAGCTCATCATCAATAAATTTATACAGTCCCTCTCCCTTTTCTCTGGCCTTATAAAGTGCCATCCCCGCACTGTTTATTATGTCTGCCGCACTTCTGTTGTCCTGCGGATAAAGGGCAATTCCCAAATTTGCCGAAATTTCAACATTTTCGTCATCAAGCACAATTCTATTTATCTGCTCCAAAATACTCTCTGCAATATTTTCCACAGTTTCACGGTCATCCTCGTCTTTTAAAACAATGCCCATCGTGTCGTATGACAACCTTGAAGTTTTCAGATTATGACCCATTAAACTTATTTTTTCATCCACAGCATTTATAATCAAATTATCATCATATGTTTTTAAAAAATAGTTTGCAATAAGTAAATTGTTTATTCTTAGTATTATTACTGCGCCCGCACCCTCGCCCCGCCCCAACACATCCTCAAAATAATCTTTAAACTGTGCCACGGAAGAATTAAAGGGATTTTGCATAGTGCCTTCCTTTGTTTTCGTGTCTTCCCCCTGCCCGTCTTTCTTAGGCAAAAACAAAAGTACATTGTCGCTTGGGATGTTGCTCTGCCGCACATCCTTCGGCTTTTTCTCGGAAAACACTTCCTCAAAATCATTTTTCAAAACGCTGACCGCATCAGATAAAAGACCTTCGATTTTGCTTTTTGTGTCATCAATCTCCACTTCCAGCTCTTCAAGAATAGTGTCATATTCGGCAATCTGCTTCTTAGCCCGGGCAAGCATATCCTCAATGCCCTGTTCATTTATTTCGTTTATAAGCAAAATAGTATTTTCAACATCTTTTTTAGAGTAGGCGTCACTTTTTATCGAAGAAACCTCCGCCTTTTCTTCCACATAAACGACATTGTTTTTCCGTACCTGCTCCAACTCCTCCAGAAGGGAAGTCTTAGTTCTGCCAAGCATTCTTTTTTTATTTATCAATTCATTTAATGCGCTATCGTGTGAGCGGACAAGCTTTTTTACATAGTTATCCACATCTTCCTTGTTAAGCCCTACGGCTTTTGTAGGTATATTGTATTGCATATAAACACCCCCCACACAACTATAACCCGAAAAGACAAAATGTCTATACAAATATAACATTTTATATGAAATAATTATAGCTGATACCATATTATTAAAGAAGGGGTTTGTAATTTTTGGTTGTTTAAATGTAATACTTTTCCCTTGGATAAGGGTTTACCTATGTTTTATATTTTTTAATATCATTTCACATTTAAATTCACCGCTTATTCTTTCACATACAAGCTGACCGCCATACCTTTCCAGTATTCTTTTTACACTTTCAAGACCAATCCCCTGAAACACGCCCGAGGGCTTTTGCGGACCGTCGTCCACCGTCGGATTTTTGATGAAAATGTGAATATAATCATGTCTAAATCCGATGTTTAGCTCAATCTTCCTTTCATCCTTATCCACATTTAAACATCCCTCTATGGCGTTATCCATGGTGTTGCCAAGCATTACACACAAATCAGCCTCATCCACATTAAGTGTTTCGGGCAGTTTTATGGAGGTTGTAACTAAAATATTATCCTGTGATGCACGCCACATCTTTTCGGACAAAATGCTGTCCACAACTAAATTCCCTGTAAAATGCGAAAAAGGCTCCCCCGAGAGGGCACCTATTTTTACAATATATTCTTTAAGACTTGCATCGTCTTCTTTTTTTATCAAATACTGTATGGCTATCATGTGGTTCTTGTAGTCATGCCAGGCAAACTTAAATTCGTCTTCAAACAGCCCCATCTTCTTGTAATGCTCATCCTGATTCTTAATGCTGCGGGATACCGTTCTAAGATTGTCCTCGGCAATCAAATAGCGCTTTAGTGTATAAAGCTGAACAAACCCAAAGGCAATTGACAAGGTGGATACCGCCCGAAGCGCATAAAATGGATACAGGGCAAAAACCACCCCGCACACAGGGTATATTAAAAAATATTTTGGCATGTCATACTCATATCTCCACCAAAGCCCCGCCGCTCTCCCCTGCATAACAAGAAATACAGCGCAGAGAACAAGACCCGCCGTCAAGCCCCCAAATGTCTGACCCACCGCATATTCTGCAGCAAACACCGTCAAAAGATATATTGTGCCAAATGATACGGAAAAAAAGAATCCCGCAAAAAACTTTACTTCAAACAGGCAAAAAACGGACAGGATAAACATGACAAGGCTTGCCGCCCATATTACATTCAGTGCAGCAAAAGCGGTAACATAAACATAAAGCAGGAAGCAGACAATCAAACCCGCTTTTGCGGTAAAACCCTTTTTTGTATCCCCCAAAAAAAGGCGATAGAACAGGCATGATGCCAAAACTGCAGCAGCAGAGGTAAAAAGGGCATAAATTACATTCATTATATACCACCGTATTCCGTAAGATATTTTGTATAGCTTAGCAAAGCTTCTCGTTTTCTATTTTTGCTTATCGGCAAAACGGTATCATCAGTTAAATATATACTATTTTCAATTATGGTTTTTATGTATGACATATTCACCAAAAAGCTTTGATGAATTCTCACAAAACCGTAGGGGGCAAGCTTTTCTTCCTCTGCAGAAAGTTTTGAATAAAAATATTCACGTCCGTGGATTGTGACAATACAAATCTGCCTTTTTATACTTTCCAGATAAAGAATGTCATCAATATTGTATGAAAGGATATTTGCTTTTGTTTGTATGGTATATCTTTTTTCGTTTTCAAAAAGCTCCCTCATTGCACAGCCGAATTCTTTTTTAATCTGCTCATCAGTATAGGGTTTTAAAATATAACGGAACGCTCTTGCCTCATAACCCTGAAAAACATAGTCCATGTACGCGGTTACAAAAAATATTAAAACATCATCATCCACGCCCCTAATAATTTTTGCGGCGTCAATTCCGTTCATTTTCTTCAGTTTGATGTCCATGAATATCATGTCAAACCTAAGTCCTTTTCTGGTGTGCGCAGAAACTATTTCCTCCCCCGATGAAAATGAAAAAAAGTCTATTTCTCTGTAATCCTGAACACAATTATCAATCGTGTCTCTAAGCATATTCACGCTCAGGGCGTTGTCATCACATATTGCAATCCTCATGGCACGTCCCCCGAAAAGAATTATTAGATAGAAATATTATATACTTAAAACCCGTTTTTTTCAATGTTTTTGCCGAAAAATAGTTGTGTTTTGGCCCTTGTAAGGATATTTTGACCGAAAGCGGGGATGTTTTACATCTAAATTGCAGAAAAACTTGTAACTATTTGCTCAATTTGCTCATCCTTCTTTTTGTTTGTCCAATTTACAACACCCGTTTTTACCATGTTTATTTCCAGTGCCGCACAAAGTTTTCTCATCTGCATAATTGCCCTGTTTCCGCCCATCCATGAAAACGGCAGCTGCTGCGTTACAAAGCCCGATGCGGTACAAACCCTTTGCCCCTCAAGCTGTGACAAATACTCCCTCATTACAGGCGAGAGAGAAAACCCCCACACAGGCGCTCCAAACACAAGCATATCATATCCTCCGATATCAGGCTTGGTTTTTAGCTTTATATTTTGCTCGGAGGTATACTTTTCAGGCTCCACACGTTCAACTGTCGCTGTGTGACCTGCATTTTTCAGTCTCTCGGCAATTTTATTTGCCACGGAATATGTGTTGTTGGTTTTTGAGTGTACAATAATTCCTATCCTCAAGTTAACTCCCCCTAAAACATATAATATCCTTTACCACCTCACCGGCGATAATAAGCCCCGCTACCGAAGGTACAAATGCCACACTCCCCGGGGTTTGCCGCCTGGTGGATGTATCATCGTCCTCACTTTCGGGTGTAATAGGCGCCTCCCGTGAATAGACCACTTTTAAACTCTCTATCCCTCTTACCCTAAGCTCACGCCTCATAACCCTTGCCAGAGGGCAAACGGAAGTGTTGTAAATATCAGCCACCTCAAGCCTTGTAGGGTCAAGCTTATTCCCCGCACCCATACAGCTTATCACGGGTGTGCCGCATGCTTTTGCCCTTTCAATTAAAATAAGTTTTGAGCTTACGGTGTCTATCGCATCAATTATATAATCATACTTCGAAAAGTCAAATTCATCGGCATTTTCGGCAGTGTAAAAACATCTGTTTTCCAAAACCTGTGCATCGGGATTAATATCCAAAATCCTCTCTCTCATAACCTCGGTTTTGTAACACCCAAGTGTTTTTGTAGTAGCTATAATTTGCCTGTTAATATTGCTTTCGCATATTCGGTCATGGTCCGTCAAAGAAATAAATCCGATACCCGAACGTGCGCACGCCTCCGCCACAAAACCGCCCACTCCCCCAATTCCGAATATCGCAATGCGTGAAGTTTTAAGTTTTTCCATTGCCTCCGCGCCCAAAAGCATTTTTGTTCTTGAAAATTTTTTAAACACAAAAACCTCCTAAACCGCCATGGAAACAATCCAAATATAAGCGCAGCATTTTAAAATCATAAGCATACCAAGCGCAGGCACTTTTTTTGCCCATAAAACAACCGGAATATAAAATAAAAAGCTTAAAAGAACCGCCGCCCACATCCACTCCGTCCCGCCGGAAAGAAGTCCTCTGTGTACGAAAAACAAACCGCCCGCCATAATTCCCATTAAAACAAAGGGTATATTCCTATAAATCCCCCAGTTTTGCGCTTCTTCTTCCTCGCCCCATTTGTTTTGCGGTAGAAATACCAAAACAATTCTCACAGCGCCAAGCAGATAAAATAAATGCGTCATCCACCCTTGCGGATAAAACAGACGTGTGCCGACATTCCACAGCATAACATAAAATATTGTCATAGTGACAGAAGACGCCAGTTTTCCAAACCCCAGCGCTTTTCTTAAAGCGGGTGTGGTTTTTAGAAAAGCGGTCATAATCCTTGGGATGAGGTGGCACATATCCCCTGCGGCAAGCACAAGCGCCATGATGCCAAAAAGGATATCCACCTCGGTTTTTCCTGTGTGCAGAATATAAAAACCAAGCGAAAATACGGTGCATAAATAAAGAGAGTTGAAAACTACTTCAAAATAAATTCCTATTCTTTTCATGCCTTTACTCTTTTGTATTTTACCGTCACCCTTGGGGTTTGCCATATGAAGAATATGTGCGGTAACCGATGCACCCACTGTAAAAAGGAAAGCCTTCAAGGGCACGGACCCTGAAAAAAAGCTTGATAATGCCAGCATTGCCCATAGGAAAATAAGGTTAATGACAACTGTTTTTCGTGTAAGACCCCTTTTGCTTTTATAGTTTTCCAAATGCTCTTTTACAAAAGGAATTCGCATAACCCGGTTTTTCATGGTTGGATTGTGTATAAAACAAGCAGAGGCAAGCAAAAGAAAAGGTGTTGTAGGCAAAACCGGCAAAAAAACGCCTATCGCTCCCAGCCCCACCAAAACAAAGCCCGCTGTCGTAAATAAGATGTTTTTTACCCTCATAACCCCTCCGAAATTTATCTCTTGTTGGGGTTTTTGGGGAACCATCCCTTGTCAACCCGCTTTTCCTGCTGAAACAATTCGCCTATACTCCAAATACTGCACATCCCGAAAATGGCAAGGGCGGAACTTATGATAACATTTTCAATGAATAATGACCACAAAACCGCTACAATGCCCACTGCTAAAAACAGCGGCCATATACTTTTTGAAAAGTGATATTCCGCTTTTATTACTATCGGATGAAAAATGCCGATTAATAAAAATGCAACCACTCCGATGATAATTCCTGTCCCAAACATTGTGTTCTCTCCTCCAAATGTCCGGCTTTTTTAAGTATTGCGCCCGATGTCCTTAAAACGGGCACCGGGCACATAAATCAGTCAATAAAACCCAAAAACATTAAGTTGTCGCCTTGGCAAGCTCCGCATGGCTAAGCTTTGAAAGCTCTACCACCCTATCAAAATCAAGCCCGGCAGCCTTTGCAAAACGCTCTCCGTACTCGGGGTCTGCAAGATAGCAGTGTGCGGCGTGCCTGTACTTAATATTTTCCGTACAGGGCGCTATATCCCCCGCCGTGTTTTCTATAAGCGCTTGCTTTTTATCCTCTTCTAAAATGCGCCACAAATCGCCGCCCGCACGGAAACAATCGTCCGACGGGTCATCCTTCGGGTCATATCTCCACATAGCACCTTCAATTTCCATCGGCGGCTCCGAAACCTCGGGGGTTGCCGTCCAGTACCCGCCGCTGTTTGGCGAATATGCAGGTGTTGCGCCGTAGTTGCCGTCAACACGCATTGCACCGTCACGATGATAATCATTAACCTCGCATTTGGCGCGGTTTACGGGTATTAAGTTATGGTTTACGCCTAAGCGGTATCTCTGCGCATCTCCGTACGAAAACAATCTGCCCTGCAAAAACCTGTCAGGCGAAAACCCTATCCCCGGTACAACATGGGCAGGCGTAAATGCCGCTTGCTCAACCTCCGCAAAGAAGTTTTCGGGGTTGCGGTTAAGCTCGAGCACCCCAACCTCTATAAGCGGATATTCCTTATGCCTCCATATTTTTGTTATGTCAAAGGGATTTTCATAATGGTTTTTGGCCTGTTCCTCCGTCATAATCTGAACATACATAGTCCATTTAGGGAAATCGCCTTTCTCTATCGCTTCATACAAATCCTTACCGTGGTATTCCCTGTCCATACCGTTTATTTTTGCCGCTTCTTCATTAGTAAAGTTTTTAATGCCCTGCTGTGTTTTAAAATGGAATTTGCACCAAAAACGCTCATTCTTGTCGTTATAGAAAGAGAAAGTGTGTTCACCAAAGAAGTGCATATTACGGAATGATGCAGGAATTCCCCTGTCACTCATAACAATTGTTCTCTGATGAAAACTTTCAGGCAAAAGCGTCCAATAATCCCAGTTGTTCTGAGCCGAGCGGCGCCCCGTTTTAGGGTCACGCTTAACCGCACGGTTTAAATCCGAAAAATTATGTACGTCACGAATAAAGAATGTGGGGGTGTTGTTTCCCACTAAGTCCCAGTTGCCTTCCTCTGTATAAAACTTAACCGCAACACCACGAATATCCCTCTCGCAGTCCGCCGCACCCCTCTCGCCCGCAACTGTTGAAAAACGTAAAAACAACTCTGTTTCCTTGCCCTTTTGCAAAACTTTTGCACGGGTATACTGCGAAATATCATGTGTAACGGTAAGTTTGCCGTAAGCGCCCCAACCTTTTGCATGCATACGACGTTCGGGAATAACTTCCCTGTTAAAATGCGCCATTTTCTCCATCAGCCAAACATCCTGCATAACCACCGGGCCTCTTTGTCCCGCAGTTATAGAGTTTTCATTGTCCGCTACCGGCGCACCAACCTCATTTGTAAGTCTTTTCTTGTCCTGCATAATCTCTCCTCCTTATTCAAAATGTATTTTTAGTACGGCAAATGCCATACACCTATATATATTATAAACTTCAAAGCCAAAGTTATGTCTTTTGAATTTATTATAACAGAATACCGATACAGAGTCAATAAAGCATTTAATCTTACAAATTTCATCATTTTTTGTGTAATTTATATGCACATCACCCTAATATACTTTAGTATATTATAATTTTCTTGTGCCGACATAGAGCGGCAGAATGGAGATTTTTATGGACAAACGAACAATTTTGCAAATGATAGAATACTGTGCCCTTTCATACCGTGACTGTCAGCCGTGCAAGCCCGAGGAAAATATTATTTTTATCAACACCCCAAAACACGATGTCCAGTGCTATGTCCGAACCGTGGATGAAACCCTTGTCATAACATTTCGAGGCAGCGATTCATGGCGGGACGCAATCAGCAATTTGCGTTTTTGGAAGAAAAAAATACCGTACGGGAACACAAAATCAAAAATACGTGTACATACAGGTTTTATCGATACATATAAAAGCGAAAAGGTGCGTGACATAATACACTGCCAAATAACTCACGATATACAGAAAGTACAAATTATGGGTCATTCCCTCGGTGCGGCGCTTTCTGTTTTATGCGCCGCTGATTTGCAATACAACTACCCTGGGATTGATTATGAGGTTTTGCTTTTAGGGTGTCCGAGGGTCGGGAATCGTGCGTTTCAAAAATCATATAACAAAAGGGTTTTTAAAACCTTTCGGGTTGAAAACGGAAATGATTTTGTTACAAAAATACCCCTTGCCCTTTTGGGGTTTCGCCATGTTGGAATTCGCCTGCATGTCGGCATACCCCGTATTTCGGGTGTTTACAGTTTTGCAGAGCATAGGTTAAGCTCGTATTACGGGCAGACATGGAAGCAGCCTGCCACATAGAAAAATGCGCCGAACACGCAAAACAAGCTTTCGCTGATTTGGTGAGGTTTGTCCACTTAGGTATCATTTTCCTTACGCCACAAAATGAGGTGTAGCAAAATGCTACACCTCATTTTTTACTTACTTAAACTTAAAGGAGCTATGAATTTTATTGTAACCCATGAATGCATTGTTCTCAAAGGGCAGCCGCTCCTCCGCCAATTCTTCAATCACAGGTATCTCTCCTGCAAGGTATGCGTTTATCCTTTCTATTGCGGTTTCAATTCGCCCCGCAAGAGCGCAGTACCTACCGTCAAGCACCTGCCAGCCAAACACCTTTCTGTCGGAAAACCACTGTTTTTTATGAAGGGCATGAAATTTTTTAACTCTTCCTAAAAGTTTTGGGAAATGCTCGGCTGCGGCAGCCGCCAAAAACTCACGGTCGCCATGGTCATATGCGGGTTTTAGCCTTTCAGCTATGTAACACTTTGTTTCAAGCACCTCAAATACACCTTCACAAAACTCGTACATATCCGTCCAAATACCGCCCTCCGCAATATAGCCAGCCATTTTTTCGGCATATTTTTTGTAGTGACCGCTCATTGGCTGCCTAAACAAAAACTCGTCGCAAAGCCCTTCCAAAACATCCTGCCAAAACAGTTTTTTGCCCATGAACCGTTCATGAAAATTAGGGTATTCCCTGCCGTCATCAAATATATTATTGTACTCGCCCATATCCATAAAAGCATCATAGTTTGCACCCGTCAAAAACTCAAACCTCTCTTTTAGGACATCATGGTCAACCATGTCGGCGTAGCAGTGTTCCGCCGTATAGTGCAGTCCTAAAAGTGCGGCAAAGGGGTCCATCTCTGTATTGTCGTTTGCCCAAATAGTTGTCATCATCTCTTTCATATTTCGTTTTTTACACTCTATAAGCGCGGCATTTGTCGCCTCTATCGCAAAATTAATTTCGGGCAAATGCAATGACCAAGTCCAAAGTCCTCCCGCAAAAATCACGTCTCTGCCTGTGTCGATATGCTTGTCCAACATGTACCCGTCGCACCCCGGCTGCTCGCCATAATGCCAATAAACAAGCTGAACCCCCTCAGGTATTTTGTCCTTTACATCCTGCGGTATAACCGTATCCTCGGAGTAATAATCATGTTCTACATTGCTTATCCTAAAGAACATATCACTCCACATCATCGGCACAAGGTCATGCTTGTTGGTTATTTCAACCACTCTGTTTAAATGCCCGGTAAACAGTTCAAAGAAGTCCTTGTAACCGTTTATATTCATGTATTTGCCCCTGCCCATGTCCTGCGTTTCGTCCATTCCTATATGTATGCGCTTTGATTTAAAAGGTGCGGTGGCCGAGGTTATCATATCCTCAACAAACTCATATGTTTCTTCTTTTTCAGCCATCAAAACGGAGGGGGTGTCCATAATATCCGCAGCCTCACTCCACTTTAAATACTGCTCAAGATGACCATAGGTCTGAATACAGGGAATCATTTCAATGCCCAGTGTTTCGGCGTACCTGTCACACTCCCTAAGCTCATCAAAAGTATATCTTCCTCTCATATACCCGAAATACTTTCTGCTTTTTATATAGTATGTGTCCTCGGTATACATCATCACCATATTATAACCCATAACCGCAAGATAGTTTAAAAGCCTTTTAATCGCCCCAACCGTCATAACGCCATTTCTGGATGCGTCAATCATAACACCCACGGTTTCAAATCTTGGGGTTTCACTCAGGTCAAATTCATCATTTTTAGATGCATTTTCAAGGTATAATCCCAACGCCCTGAAAAAATGGTGAGGCTCGGCATATGTGATTTCACCTTCGCCCTCGCTTTTTCTGACACGGATTTCTTCACCCCTTTTCACCCTTACGGGAGTGCCCACACCTGTTTTCAGTCCCAGCATTTCAGAAACATTTTCAAGACCTTCCGCAAGCTCCGGTGGGAGATTCACAAAATTGAGTTCCATAACCACTGCTCCTTTATATTAAATTTCAAAACAAACTAAATAGGGTGTGTTCGATAATTGCTTGTGTTTGGCATTTTCGACGAATTTTGTGTCAGACAAGGCAATTTTCCGAGGAAATAATTTGTTTATTTCAAGGTAAATTAACATAGTATGACGCAAAATTAGGAAAAATGACGGATATAATGAATTATCGAACACGTCCTAAAAGGTTTCAAGGCTCTTAACACCATCAATTGAGGCTATGCTTTCAATTAACTCCTCCTGTTTAAGCCCGTGAGGAAGATGCAGTGTAAATTTTATATGTGCCTCGTCCTCCTCATCCTCTTCACTTCTCATAAACTCTATATTTCTTATATTTACATGGTATTTTCCCAGCATCATACCTATTTCGCCCACTTTACCGGGGGTGTTATCAATCGAAACTTCAAGCAAGAGATGATGGCTTGTGCCCACAAGCCTGCCAAACCTGCCCAAAAGCATAAGTGCAAGGTAAATCATAACAGTTGCAATTATTGCTCCTGAATAAAACCCCGTTCCCACTGCAAGACCTACACACGCCACCGCCCACAGGCTTGCCGCCGTTGTAAGCCCTTTAACGGTAGCACCTTCACGAATTATCGTCCCTGCACCGAGGAAGCCTATGCCGCTTATAACCTGCGCACCAAGCCGTGTAGGGTCAAAAGTCGTATTTCCCGTACTGCTTGCAATAAAATACGGTATCATCATTGTAAGGGCAGAACCCATGCATACTAAAATATGCGTTCTAAAGCCTGCGGGGCGGTTTTTGTTTTCCCGCTCCATCCCAATAAGACCGCTTAATAAAAGCGCCAAGCCAAGTCTTATAATAATAGTTTGCTCATTCATAAAATCCCTCGTCTCAAATTTAAAACAAAACGGAGGGAAAACGGCCAAAGCCTATTTTTCCTCCGTTTGCACTATATTTTACCACAAGGTACCATCTGTGTCAACTCTCAAACCTATCTCTTTTTGTATAATGAGTATGCAAAAGCTCGTGTGATTTATGTGAACCCGGTTCTCCCAAAAAGTCCTCATAAAGCTTTTTGATATATGGGTTTTCGTGACTTTTTCTAATTGTCATGTCCTTATCCTCGGCATAAATTGCTTTTGCTCTTTCCTTTTTAACGTCAATTTCCATCATAGTCTTAGCATCAACAATCGGCTGTCCGCCGCCTGTAACGCAACCGCCGGGACACGCCATAACCTCAACAAACTCGTAGTCACGCTTGCCGGATTTGATGTCATCCATAAGTTCTCTTGCGTTTGCAAGACCGTGAACCACAGCAACACGAACATCCTTGCCGCCTATTTTAACCGTTGCTTCTTTTATCCCCTGGCTGCTGCCCCGTACAATATCAAACTCAATTTTATCAAGCGGTTTTTTGTCCAAAACCTCGGATACCGTACGAAGCGCCGCTTCCATAACACCGCCGGTAGCGCCGAATATAACCCCCGCACCCGTTGCCACACCGAACGGAGCATCAAATTCCTCATCCGGTAAGTTGTTAAACCTAATCCCCGCCTGCTTAATCATTTTCGCAAGTTCACGGGTTGTTATAACAACGTCAACATCACTGTACTCGTTCCCAAGTTCCGGACGCTGTGCCTCGTATTTCTTCGCAACACAGGGCATTACCGACACCATATAAATATCGGCAGGGTCAATCCCTTCACGTTTTGCATAATAGGATTTAACTATTGCACCGAACATTTCATGCGGGGATTTACAGCTTGAAAGATGGTCGAGCATATCGGGGAAATTGTGTTCGCAAAACTTAATCCAACCCGGGCTGCATGAGGTTATCATTGGCAGTGTTCCGCCGCCCTGTATTCTTTCAATAAGTTCGGTGCCCTCCTCCATAATCGTCAAGTCCGCACCCGTATCCGTGTCAAACACACGGTCAAACCCAAGCCTTCTAAGGGATGCCACCATCTTGCCCGTAACCCGTGAGCCGATGGGCATTCCGAACTCCTCCCCCAAAGCTATACGAACAGCGGGTGCCGTTTGCACCACAACATGTTTTTTATCGTCCGAAAGCGCCTTCCAAACATCATCCGTGTTATCTTTTTCACGCAGTGCGCCAACGGGACATACCATAATACACTGACCGCAGTTTACACAGGCAACATTTGCAAGTGCCATATCAAAAGCGGTTGAAATTTTAGTTTTAAATCCTCTTTCCGCCGTGTCAATCACCGCTACCGACTGAATTTCCTTACATGCACCCACACAGCGGCGGCAGAGAATACATTTGTTATTGTCACGCACAATTGAGGCGGAAACCTCGTCCACATCATATACATTTTTCTCACCCGCAAATTTAATTCCGTCAATCCCAAGCTCATCGCTCAAAAGCTGAAGCTCACAATTTCTGTTTCTTGCACAGGTAAGACATTCACGGTCATGGTCAGACAAAAGAAGTTCCAAATTAAGCTTTCTTGCCGCGCGCACCTTGGCGGTATTGGTCTTTATTTGTAACCCTTCCGAAACGGGATACACGCACGCCGCCTGAAGATTTCTCGCACCCGAAACCTCTACAACACACATTCTGCATGAGCCTGTTTCGCTTACTCCCTTTAAATAGCAAAGGGTGGGTATATCCACATGGGCACTGCGGGCGGC
>CAZNYY010000013.1:0-8461 GCA_964577335.1 uncultured Oscillospiraceae bacterium
GATAGAAAGAGCAAAGGAACAGCTACTAAAAACCGGTAATCACATTATTGACATTATGCTTGATTGCGGTTATATGAACCAAAGCACGTTTAACAGGAATTTTTACAATATTTGCGGCGTCACTCCAAGGGAATACAGAAAACAGCAGATGGCCGCCATCTGATATATTTGGTTTGTGGTTAAGAGAACATTTTACTTGCAGTAGAGTGTTCTCTGTTTTTATGTAAAAAATATATTGACAAAATTATCAAAGCATAGTATAATCAATACGAAACATATTCGAAGGCGAAGTGAAATATAATTAAACTCGAGGTGCTTATGGAACTAACTGTGGATGAACGTAAAGAAAAAATACTTGAAATGCTCCATGACGAGGGCAAAGTCAGGGTTAATGAACTAAGTAAGATATTTAATGTTTCGGAAGTCACGATACGTATTGATTTGTCCGACCTTGAAGAAAAAGGGTTGCTTTCAAGGGTTCATGGCGGAGCTGTCGGCTCATATAAGTCCTATTATAATATGAGTTTAAAACAACGCTCGAATACAAATGAAGCGGAAAAAAAGGCTATTGTAGAGCATATCGCAAGCATGGTAAATGACAACGAAACAATACTTATGAATGCGGGAACAACTACCCTTTTTGCACTTAGGGCATTGATGCCACGAAAAAACCTGAACATTGTAACAAATTCAATTGCAATTGCGCTTGAGGCGGCAGGATATTCAAACCTAAATGTTATCCTGCTTGGCGGTGCGGTTAACACTAAATATCAATTTACATTCGGAGATGATGCACTAAGTCAGCTTTCTAAATATCATGCGGATAAGCTTATCTTGTCTGTTGACGGTGTAAGCTGTGAAACGGGCATTACAACATATTATCAGCAGGAGGCGGAAATATGCAGGCGAATGCTAAATCAAGCAAACACGTCTTTTGTTGCGGCAGATTATACAAAGATTGGAAGAACAACCTTTACCAATATAGCCCCTGTAAACGTGGTTGATTTTGTAGTGACAAATAAAAATGCACCGAAGGTCGAAATTGAAAATTTGCGTGATGAGGAAATTGGTATTATGCTGGTGTAAATCAAAGAGCGCATGCAATAAATTGAATTTAAGCCCAGAAAAGGTTTCCTTGAAGTTTTTCCACGGGGCAAATTCATTTTGCATGTAGCAGAAATGGAGCTTGAAATGTATCTTCTTGGCATAGATGTAGGCACAACATCTATAAAAGCGGCTGTTTTTGACGAGGATGGACGGCAAATATCCTCGTCAAATATTGATTACACCCTAATTGCCAAAGGTGATTTTGTAGAGTTTGAGGCGGAAAAATATTGGACTCTGTTTAAAAAAGCAATAAAGCAGGCAGCAGGGGATTTGCCTGTTTCAGCACTTAGTGTTGACACCCAGTGCGAAACGATGATTTTGGCGGACGAGCGGGGCAACCCCCTTTGTAACGCCGTTGTTTGGCTTGATAACAGGGCGGTGGAGCAAGCAGGGAAAATTGAAAAAAAATTTGGCATACAAAAAATATATACGGTGACGGGACAACCGGAGGTTGCCGCGACATGGCCTGCGTGCAAACTTTTGTGGTTTAAAGAATACAAGCCTGAAATATGGGCGAAAACGAAAAAGATATTTTTACTGGAAGATTATTTGCTGTATAAAATGACAGGCAAGTTTGTAACACAGAAAACCATGCAGTCATCAAGCTTATATTTTGACATACGAAGCGGCACATGGTGGGACGAAATGCTTGATTTCATCGGTGTGTCTCCGAATGCGCTGCCCGAAATGAAAAACAGCGGAGAATGTATAGGAAATTATGAAAAAACAGCAGTGGTAACGGGGGCTGTAGACCAAATAGCGGCATCTATCGGCGCAGGAGTTATTGAAGAAAATATAATAAGCGTGATGACCGGCACGGCAATGGTTATATTTGTAACCACAGATAAGATACCCCCCTACAACCCCCGCAGCAAAATACCTTGTCATTATAGTTACGACGGCAAATACTGCCTTATGCTGTGGACAACAACTGCAGGTATGGCTTTAAAATGGTTTAAAAATAATTTCTGTGAGGAATTGAATTTTAAAGAACTTGATAAGCTTGCCGCCGGAATACCCGCAGGCAGCAACGACCTTGTTATGCTTCCGCATTTGAGCGGCAGTCAAATGCCTAAATATAATCCCGAAGCCAGGGGAGCTTTTCACGGTATAACGCTTGAGCATACAAGGGGTCATTTTGTACGCAGTATTATGGAAGCGGTTGCCTGTATGCTTAAAGAAAATCTTGATTATCTTGGGGCGGATATAGCTGAAATCCGTGCGATGGGCGGCGGTGCAAGCAGTGATTTGTGGTGTCAAATAAAAGCGGATATGACGGGCAAAAGACTTGTAACTCTTAAAAACAAGGAAACCCCTTGCCTTGGCTCTGCCATTTTAGCAGGTGTGGGGACAGGCGTTTTTTGTTCGGTTAAAGAGGCATGCGATAAGATAATTAAAACCGATAAGGAATATGTTCCAAGCGGTTCTGATTATACAAAAGTATATGAAAAATATTGTAAGCTGGATGGAATATTGAATAGGGAGGGCTTATATGATTAAAGCAGCTTTTGCAGGTTTTGGAGAGGTTAACACACCGAAGGAGTTAATTATTAAAAAATGCACCGACGCATCAAATGCACTAAGGGATGAGGGCATAAATCTTTTATGCGTTTTTCCGATTACGGACGATTATGAGGAAAAGGATATTGCAAAAGCCCTTGAAAAACTGAAAACAGAAGATTTTGACTTTCTTGTTCTTTGCATTGCGGGTTGGATACCTACACACACCGTCATAAAAGTGGCGGAGCAGTTTAGGCACAAGCCAATGGTTTTGTGGGGCTTGGCGGGTTGGATGGAAGGTGACAGGCTGATTACCACAGCCGACCAGGCGGGAACAACAGCACTTCGCAAAACCATGGCTGATTTAGGTTACACTTTTAAATACATATATGACATAATCGGCAGACCCACCGCCTCAAAAAAGGTTCTTGATTACGGAATTGCAGCCACAGCCGCAACTAAGCTAAGAAGCGCAAAAGTGGGCATGGCGGGATATAGGGATATGAATTTGTACGGCACTCTTTATGACGGGGCAAGCCTTAAAAAAGTTGTGGGGACCGAAATAGAAACCTTTGAAATGCTTGAAGTGAAGCAGAGATACGATAATATATCAGAGAGGCAAAAGCAAGATGTTGTTGGGGGCAAAATTTCCAAATGGAAGTTTTTGAAGAAAGCAAAAAATGATAGTCTGCTCACGGCAGCAGGGTATTATCTTGCAATAAAAGAGCTTATAAAAGAACGTAATTATGAAGCAATATCATTAAAAGACGTTGACGGCATGAAAAAGCTTTTGGGTTTTCCTCCCGCACCAATATTTATGCTGCTTTCCGATTTTGAGAAGGTACCGACAATTCCCGAAAACGATTGTCTTGGCAATGTAACACAGCTTATGGTTAAATATTTGACGGGGCAATGCGGAGCGTATCTTGAGTTTTATGAGTTTTTTGAGGACAGGGTATTGGCAGGTGTTCCCGACTATGTTCCCTCTGAAATAATTGACGGTGAGGTACGGGTAATTCCTGCCGCCTTTGGCGAATTGTCAGAGGGAATATTAAACGTTTCGAAGGTTAAAACCGACCCTCTAACCATGTGCCGCCTTGCTTATACTGACGGAAAATATTATATGCACATGGTAAAAGGCGAAGGAACAACACCGCGAAAATGGGAGGAAGCAGGCTGGGCACAGCCCGCACCCCAACTGCCGGGGCTTGAAATATTGCTTGATGATGTTGAGGGCTTTGCGGATAATGTGATGGGTCAGCATTATATAATTTCATACGGCGATAACACGCAAAAAATTAAAAACCTATGCGAAATATTGGGTATTGAAGTTATGTGAAGGGTGGACATAGTTTGCCAATGTTCATGCAAGTTCCCATGTTAAGAAGGAGAGCGCATATGTACAAAGATTTGAAAATAAAACCGCCTTTTTTCGAAATTGGTCCAAAGGCATATCTTTACGGCGAAAAAATGCTGAAACTTGCAAAGGTTATTGACATGACGGCAATAAAATATGATGTTGATATAATTGTAACACCGCAGTATACCGACATTAAGCTTTTAGCCGACAATACCGAAAGAATACTTGTATTCGCACAGCATATGGATTACCTTCCCATTGGCAGAGGGCTTGGAAGCGTTCTTCCCGAGGCGGTAAAAGCGGCGGGAGCGGTCGGCGTAATGCTTAACCATGCCGAAAAACCTATCACCCTTGAAGAAATTGAACAAACAATCAAGCGTGCTGACGAGGTTGGGCTTGGGACAATAGTGTGTGCCGATACTGTTGAAGATGTTAAGGCGATAGCCAAAATGTCCCCCAACCTGATAGTTGCCGAACCTTCCGAACTTATAGGAACGGGAAAAACAAGCGGCAGCAATTATGTTGTTGATACCATTAGGACTGTAAACGAAATAAACCCCGAAATAATGGTACTTCATGGGGCGGGTATTTCAAACGGGCAGGACGTTTATAACACAATTAAGCTTGGCGCACAGGCAACAGGCTCTACAAGTGGGATTATAAAGGCAGATGACCCTTATGCCATGGTTGAGGAAATGATATTCAACTTGCGTGTGGCATGGGATGAATTGTATAAATAAATTAGGTGATGAAATGAAACCAGAAGCTTTAACCTGGGCAAAAAACGCCTACACAATTGAAATGGAATGTATCAAAAAAATGCTTGACTTTTTTGACGAGGATGCCTTTTCAAAAGCAGTGGAGCTTTTGAAAAACGCTGATAGAATAGGTGCATCAGGCAGCGGACATTCGGGAATAATGTGCCGCCATTTTGCACATCTCATGTGCTGCATTGAAAGACCGGCACGCTTTATTTCTCCTGCCGAGGCTGTACACGGGGCAACGGGCTTTCTGCAAAAGGGGGATGTAATGCTTTTCGCCTCAAGAGGCGGAAAAACAAAGGAACTGATGCCGATACTTGATATATGCAAAGCCAAGGGAGTACATGTAATCACTATCACAGAAGATATGGGCTCACCTCTTGCAGGAGGGGCTGACGTAGTTTTAAAACAATATGTAAATCGTGAAACAGATAAATACAATTCCCAGGGGACAACATCATCAACCGCACTTTGCATCATATTTCATGCATTGCAAACTGCATTGATTGAGGAAACGGATTATAAAAACGAACAGTTCGCCTTAATACATCCCGGCGGTGCGGTAGGCGAAAGGTTAAACAAATAATAAATGGAGGGGCAGGTTATGGAATTTAAAGTTTTTCAAAAGGAATTGGAGCTGCAGTCAAGAGGATGGATACCTACATTTCATGATGTATCAAAAGAAGTTCTTGAAATTGTGAAGGCATCAGGCATAAAGAACGGTACTTGCTGTATAGCTTCGCATCACACCACATGCTCTGTCATGATTCAGGAATGCTCCCATGATATCGATTCTTTTGATCTTGAATATTTGCAACACGATTTGCTTGATATTATGAGGGAAATGATTCCCGATTATACAGAGGAAGGACAGTATCGTCATCCCGGTCCAATCCATTCACAATTTGGCAGGTACGTTAATGAACCGGGGGACTTTACAAGCATGAATACGGATGGTCATTTGAGAAGTGCGTTTTTCGGAAGAAGCGAAACCATGACAATCAAAGACGGAGAGCTTGACGGCGGAGAATTTGCTCATATTTATTTTGTCGACTGGGATCATGTCCGCGCACGCCGCAGACAACTGAATGTTACTGTTATGGGCACTGCGGAAGATATAAAAGACAGGAAATGGAATAACGGAGAAGTTATTAATACTTTGCGGAAATATACCGATGCGGAAAAGGCATATGATGAACATTTCGACCTTCAATTAAAATGATAAGTTTGTAAACTTTAATTTCAACCCGCTCATAAGAGTATGCTCTCCTTTTATCGGCAGATTTTTATTCCGCCTAATTTAAGGAGAGCATACTGAGTTTTACTGTATAAAAACGATTACTTTTCCCATTCGGTAATAATCCACTGCCGCAAAAATATACGAACCCTTAATCATATCGCTTCTTTCACCTTTTACCACATAATCTCGCTGTGGGTCATACAGTGTGATAGCGGTAGCCGTCACAATACTGAGTATCACAGGGGTGTCGGCACCGTAATCTAAGACAAGCCGACCGTTTACCGCATCAAACGAGATTACCCGACCCGCCACAAGCGTTGTAGGCAAATAAATTGAATTTACCGAAAACTTTTGATTTGTTCCGCCGGCAAGGCTGTAAACCTTATTTATTTGTACCACTTGATTATCCCTGTTGAAAACAAACCTGAAAACATCACCTTTTTCCAAACCGGCAGCCGACACGACATTCTCGTCTTTTGCTATTATTGTAGATTCTCCGTCCGATGTTTTTCGCCTTATACCGATGCTTATACTCCCGTCAGCCTTTAAGACCTGTGATGTGTCTACAAAAACATTCAACTCGGTACTGTATGACAAGGCGTTTCCGCCGACGAGGGCATTCCCCCCTCTGCCACCCACCAAAACACAAACCTTTGCCAAATTTGTCTCATCCGTATCATACCCGTAAATATTATAATAAGTTTCCGAGTTTCTCATTCCGCTGCGCCGTGCTATTGCAAATTCCTCACGCTCTGCCCTCTGTCCTCCTGTCTGGTCCGGTATCAGGAATATTTTTGTGCTGTCCACAAGCGCAAAATCTCTTTCAAATGATGTTGTCTGCAGCCTGTAAATCTGTGATGCCATTTGACGTGAAAGCCGAAATACTCCCTCTTTAATCAGGCGTTCTTCTTCATTGCTCCACGCATCAAAATCCTCTCCAACCTTTTTTGCAAAATTAATTTCGGTAATGTTTCCTTCATCATTTACTCTGTATTTAATAAGCTGCCTGTAATTGTCCGGGTCACTCCCGCAAAAATCATAAAAATCTTCTGCTTTTACGGTAGCACCGTTAAATTTAAATCTGCTCCCTATTTCAAGTTCCACCCATCTATCGTTTTCGGTGTAAATCTCCGCCAATACCGCTACTGATAACGAGCTTTCCTTCCACAATCCGTTTAGGTAGCCGTATACAGCAATGCTCTCGCCAAGGCGGGCAACTATTCGCCCGGTATCATCCAAATAGAATGTTCCTTTAAAACCGAAGGGCACCGTCCCTGAAAGGGCACGGGGAATTTTATACTTCTCACCTTCCACCACAATTTCCCTCTCGGAAAGCTCTTGAATTTCACCTTCCACCGTGTTTTTAGGGCAAACTTTTACGGTTTTTAATGTTTTATAGCCGCCGATTGATTCTGCATATAAAACAACATCCCCAGGCGCAATTGAAATTATTGTGCCTATAACCTTGTTCTTCGTTAACAAAACATCGTAATTATCGTCTCCCGGGTCAAGAACCACACTTTCTCCTCCGAGTGCATCTGAAACAATAAAGCTTCCCTTTGCAATATTCCCCGCCACTATGACCCGATAGTCCATTACCTTTATTACATCAAACACATCGTCCCTGTCATTGTCAATAAGAGTGACCTCTCCGATTTCGGGGCAGAGCAGAGATGGGGAAATAGCCGTTTGCCTTCCGTTATAAATAAGTACTGCTGTTTTTGAAAGTTTTAAGACAACTTCTTTTTGCGTTGTATTATTAAAATACCCGAAAGTCTCCGCACTACTGTATTCACGGATAACATCATCGTCTATTACATCTACCTCATTATTGTTTTCATGAATGCCTGCATACACCAAAGTTCGTGTATTGGATGACTGATCATAGCGATAATAGGCGTCCATATAATATCCAAGTAAATTTTCCGCACCTGTTTCCTTCGGCTGATATGCAACCTCATCAATGGTCACCACACCCGGCGACGCAATGCTCTCGCCATAAAGAGATGTGTACTGGTTAGAGTCCAAAATCCCTTGTGTATTGTAAATATCAAATACCTTGCTCAGCAGTGTTTCGTCACTTTCCGTATATTTGATATTAATTCCATCAATGCCCTCAGTTTGCAGCACTTTACTGTCAAGTGTATTAAGCATAATTTGAACAAAATCGTCCATGGTTATTTTCCCGTCGGCGATAAGCCTTGGGAACAACTTCAGTGAGTTTGCGGTAATCAAATAACCTAATGGATATCCCCCCCTCGCCTCCGAAAGGGTTTGGTAACCCAATGTATTTGTTATAACCTTAGCGGCCTCGGGTATGGTAATATGCCTGTCAGGAACAAATAAATCCCCGTCACTCCCGCTTATCATGTTTAAAGTGTACGCCGCCACAATCTCGGCATAATAAGGGTGGGTGCTATCAACATCCGCAAATGGATTTTGATTTGTAAAATTTAATACATCATATACTCCGCTCAGGCGTACGGCGTATTT
>CAZNYY010000013.1:8471-16918 GCA_964577335.1 uncultured Oscillospiraceae bacterium
GTCACATAGCCATTGTAGGACATATCCTCTTCATCAAGTATGCCGAATGCCGCAAGTTTCTTGTAGTTTTCTTTGTTTTCGGGGCTTGCAACTCCCTGTACGGGGTTGCCTGTTTGATTTTGCGAATATATATTGCCTATTTCATCATAACTTCCCGCATCCGTCTCAATCACATTCCCATAGTAATCGTATTCAACCTCTAATTCGTCCTCATTCGCATACACGGGCAAGAAAGACGCCGTTGTCATTGATAAAACCAATAACAAAACCAAAAATCTTTTTAACAGTTTCATTGTATATCGCCCCCTGTGTTAATTATCATGTTGTAAATCATTTTCGCCGCCTCGGCCCTTCCGGCATTTCTTAAAGGCTCAAAAAACCCGTTCCCCACGCCGGATAAAATTTCGCTCTCCCTCATGCTGTACACCGCATCCCTTGCATAGGGGCTGATGTTTTCATCATCTGCAAATATATCCGTTTCCCCTGTGTTTTTCGTTGTTTTATTTAAGTAAGCCATTGTTCGGTATGCCATTACCGCCATATCCTGCCTTGTAATGTTCTGCTCTGCACCGATGCTGCCATCCTCATATCCATATATGATTTTCGCATTGCGAGCAGTGCCGAGATAATCCGCATACCATACCCCCGGCATTACATCGGTAAAATGATTTTCATCCTCCGCCTGACTTATATCGAAGGCCTCAATCAGCATTTTAACAAACTCCGCACGGGTCACGTTATCAAAAGGCCGGAACAATCCGTTGTATCCGGAAACAATCTCCTTCTCATGAAGGTATCTGATGCTCTCCTCTGCCCACTCTACCCCGTCCAAATCATCAAAAATCTTTCCCGGCGGGCTTGTGGGTTTGGGCGTTTCCACAGGCTCGAGCGTACTTACAGGAACACTCGGAACAATGTAGGACGAACCGCCCCCCGATGGTCTGGTTGAAGCCTGCTCTTTTGTCAGCCCGTCCTTATACTCGCTCACAGCCGCGGAAAATACAGCTCTAAACTGTACAAAGCTTGAATAAGGTCGCTTTGCTACAATCAGCTTGCTCACTTTATTTCTTTCATTTGTAGACAGACCCGAGTAATAGGAATAATCGCTGTTTCCGTATAATATAATATCTTTCTCGTCCGACAGGTAACCATAGAGGGATGACCAGTCTGTACCGTCCAGTTCATCCAAAGTGGTTTTTGCCTTAATAAGCATTTCTTTGAGATGAACGAAAGACTCATAGGGTCTTTGTTCAAAAACCGTCTGATAAGCGTTCTGACTGTAATATTTTTCCCCCAAATTAAACAGGTCCTTTGCCTGTAAAATTAAATCCGCCATTTTCCCGGCCGACTTTGTGTTTACCTCGTCAGCAACAATATCTTTTCGTTCGTTGTTTGTATCGAAGGTTTCCACGGTTTTTGTAAAGGCTTCCCTAAGCTGTATAAAGTCCTCAAATGACGAGGGTTCTTGATCCCTTATAAAAATCCTAAGTATTTCTTCTTTGTCCAGGGGGTGCGCCTCTAAATAGTATTCGTATTTACTGTTTTCGTACAATGCAATATCACCGTATTGATTAATAAAATCATACAACTCTTGTTCGCCTTTTACACCGTTTAGCAAATCCAGTACGTTTTTTGATTTAGGTATCATGTCAATTGCATCGCTGTAAGATTGATAGGGTCCCTGCTCAAAAAGCGTGCGATATGCATTATCGGTGTAATACTTGTTCTCCAGTTTAATAAGATGTTTTTTACTTTCAACATTTGTCTGCAATTCTTCAACTGATGTTGAATTGTTTATTAAATCCTTAATTTCCTCTTTAAATCCCTCATCCGCATTTATTATATAATACTGAAAGGTCTTACCGTCACTTGCTTCAAGTGCCATAACCATACCATTTTCAAGCTCCGCATCATCCCCGGCGGGGGTTTGAAGGGCAGGGTCGTCAGCGGAGTAAACCCTCACGGATTTGCACTTATTATAGTCAAAACTTAATTTATCCAAAAAGGCGGACACGGTAAGGTTTGCACCGCCGAGTTCCTCTTTGTCGACAGCAATAGTCCCCGGCAGAAATTTTGCCACCCCTGTTCGCCTGGCTACGGTTACGGTATCTTCCAATGAAGTTACCGCATTGCCAATGGGGGAGGGCAAAATATTTTCTGCGTCCGCGGCTGATTTGTCAAAATAAAACGCCTCATAGAAATTGTCGATATAGATAGCTCTTGAACGTGCGGCAGAATCAGTACTTGGTGTGCCTAATATCCATAAATTGTCCACACCTGTAACTGCATCAAAACCTGCGGCTTGCGATGCAACACCAAAATTCCTGCCGGAGAGAAGTTCCCCGTTAAGATAGGATTCAATTTTATTTTGTACATCCACACCATTACCAACAGTTATAATGAAAGTTACGTTGTACCACACATTAGCGACTGCATTTGCCGACATGCTTTCCCCGAATGAATAAATTACACCGTTTGTGTTAATTTGGAAGGGAATCATATTGCTTGGCATTGGGATACGGTTGCCGCCGCCCGTGGTTTCGTCCCCGTTTCTGTTATAATAGGGAAAATATATTGCGGTATTCTCATTTAAATCACCCAGTGCAAGCAGTGTTGATACAACTATTTTGTCCCCGTACCCGATTAAAGCCTCACCGCCGTTTTCGTCTAAAACTACATTTCCTTCTTCATCTAACTTGTTTATCAATCGTTTACCCGTTGATGTTATACGAAATTGGTTTACGGGAGTGCCCGCCGGCTTGCTTAGCAAAAGGCTTGTGTCACCCAACTCTTTCCCCAAAGCTCCCCGGGCGGGGGAACCGTATTGCGCACCTGAAGTGAGCGACAAATTATTGCCTATATTGGCAGACGAGCCTCCGGTATATTCCGAAAAATCATGGGTCGAGAATATCTCCACCGCCGCACTTGCATTCATGGGATTAATGCCTATAAACAAACCCGCCGCCAATATTAAGGCTAAAAACTTTCTTATTTTCATTGCAGAAAACCGTCCTTTCAGTTTATGGTAAATTTCGCTGTAAAGGTTTTTCCGTTCGAGCCTGATAAATCTGCCTTTATAAATGTTGCAGACCCGCCATCTTCTATGGTCAACCCTTTGTCATGCCCTATGAGTGCAAGCTCCCTGTCAATTTCAATTACCACCTCGTCAAGCTTTTGCGTCGGGTCTGACAGGGATAAAACGTACTCTCCGCCGCTCTCTCGTATCATAAGAATCAGAGGTTTGGAAACACTAATTTCATCATGCTCACCGCTCTCCCAAAACACCATTCCCGTAATACCCAAATTGTTCTCTCTTACAATCTGTTTCTTTTCGGTGTTGGATATAATCGATATATCGGGTTTTGCGGCATACAAGCTTGTTTCCTGGGCTGTTTTTCCGGGCAGGAGAACATATGAATATGTTTCATTTGAAGGTTTTTTGCCATGGCCAAACCACATTTCAAAAAACCTTACACTGTTTGTGGTGGTTCTCAGCGTCACTTCACCCCCGTTTGGAAAATAGTAACCCGCCACGCCGGGCAGATGAACCCACGGAAGATTTATAAAGGTTTTTTCAAATCCATCTCCTTTTTTTGCAGGCTTAAACAACTCTGTACCGGTGGTAATTCCGTAATCAATATACGCTGCCTCGCCCACGTCATCATGCCCCTTGGGGTACACCCTAAATCGGGATATACTGTTCCACAAACTGTTTGTCCGCCCATACCCGTTGTAACGTATGTACTTCGCCCGTGCCCCGTCCATGTCAAGCACCTGTAAATCAGTGTTGCTTTCCGACTCTCCCGCATATAAAGTCGTCCAATTTTCGCCGTCTTCCGACACTTCTATGTCAAATATGGCTTTTGAACCATTTGTAGTGCCGTACCAAGAAAGAACAATTTTTCCTATCTCATCGCTCTCCTCCAGCTCAAAAATTACCCAAACATTCTCTGTACCCTCCATTGACCAGCGTGTGCCGGGGTCGTCATCAAGCATATTTTCCGGTACATTACCATCGTCGCCCGATGCGGTAACTTTTATAATATCAAACCTTCCGTCACTTACCTCGCTTTGCCCCAGTCTGCGGTTTTCAACATATGTGTTAATGGGAACGCCCGTGGCGGAATTTATCCCCGCCCCCAGCGCCACCACCTCGTCATCAAACAAAAACCATGCCTTTTGTGCGTGGAGTGTGCGGTATGACGATTGTGCAAACATTGCCACTGCCGCGAATTCGTTTTCAAGTTCCGCACCACCCACAAAATCCTTGGTCGAGGGGGGGTCAGCCTGACTGTTTTGCCGCCGCTGTGTATCCTCCGTTGTGCCGGGCATACGGTGCCAGTCCACATTGCTCCAGTAGCTGGAACCGAAGGGGTTTGCGTCAGCCTCGCTGTCATTATACAGGTACAGCATACCGTCACCCGTGTACCACCCCTGTGTATTCTCCCCGTAGTCCTCATATCTTCCGATGCGTGGCGACGACATGGATATGCCTATGGCATAACCCTCTCTTTGCTGCACTACCCTGTCACCGGTATGATATACTCGGCAAATCTTAGGGTCGTATTCGGGGATGCTCTCGTCGTCAAGCACATCTTTTAGTGTGTTTATATATACCAGAGGGATGTTGCCCGTTACATCCTTTAGCTCTTTTCCCTTCATGGTATGTTTCAGTAATGTTTTTAAATAGATATCCTCATCGGGTCCGTAAACCCCTATCATTCTTACCAGCGCCCCGACAAAGCTGTTTGTTCCGTACGAAATCTCCGTATTGCCCCGAATAATCGCCCGCCCCTGTACCATGCTCATCATTTTTCCGTTGTAAATTACGGGGGCAAAAGTATTTTCTATGTACCGCATGTACTCATAACCATATGGGGTTTGCGGCGCAAGTTTAGTGCCGGCATGGATACGGGACACATTGAATTGCGCACCGAATAATTGGGAAATGCCATAGGTGCCCGTATAAGGCAAACCATGCCAAATATACATATAATCTACTTTGGTTCCGTCCACCCCGTCCGTTTTGCGCTGGCTGTATTCAACATCTTTCAGAAGATTAAATAAAAGCTGCACATCCTCCGTTATAACAGCACCGATAATACAGCCCGAGGCAAGCCTTTCCTCTACATCCGTTGCGCTGTCAGTTGTAAATCTGTTCGCCCAAAAATGGAGTGTGGGCGACATATATTTGTTAATATCCGCTTGGTTCATTTCCGGTCCCAGTACAAGGAGTATCGGCATGAGCTGGAGCGGGGTTCCGTGAAACCAGTCCCACCAATTATGCAGGGTTGTGTCCCTCCAACCCCTGTTCTCTATTTCCGCCTGACCATACAGATTATTGTACAGCCATTCCAAGCCGAATAATATATCAGACTTTAGTTTTGCATCACCATAAAATTCACTGCCGTATGTTCCGTACATCATTGCCATATTATTTAAATTTGAGTATTGTTCGGTAAGCCCGCTTGAGGCCACGGGGAAGTTTTGCCCGAATAATATGGTAATATCACCTTCAAGGTTCATGCCATCCCATGACTTCTTGCCGCTTGCATCAATAGCATTTATTTTTTGCATTACCGCTTCATCACTTAAATCATTGTTTTCGTTACCTACATAATATTCTCTCCATCTTTTCTTCAGCTCTGTAAAATCGGCTTTTGTAATGCTGCTCGGATCCACATAGCTTAAACAAATTTTGTTCGTTAAATCCGTGAGCAGTGCATTATTTTTTTCAAACACCAAAATATCTCCATTCGTGCCTATCACCGTCAAGTCACCAAAGGTTTTCGCACTGTACCCCAAAGCCTCTGCACATTCTGCCGCCGGCACGAATATAAGCCCGTCCACAAGCCGCGGGGCTGCCCCAAACCCGTACACTGAACCATTTAGCTTATATTCCGCCTCATCGGGTCGCAGTGCAATGGTTTTGCCGGATTTTACAATTTTATAGCCACCGTCGTTTTTGGTTACAGCCGCATCCATATGCTCAAAAAATATGATGGGAACCATGGGCACGCCGCCTAAAATCATAGTTTGTGCCTTTATATTCTTCTCGTCAAACGCCTTAACTTTTCCGTTTAAATATATATTGTTGTTGTAATTGAAAACAGCTGCTACTCCCTCGGGTATTTTTGTTATCACAGCGTCCTCCCCCGTATACCCGTCCCATTCGGCGAAAGCCGGAACCATCCCCAACAGCAAAGACCCCGCAATCACCCACGCCGCCAATTTTTTTCTCACTTTAATATGCCCTCCTTAACCCTTTATGGCGCCAATCATAACGCCCTTTACAAAATATTTTTGTATAAATGGATAAACTGCCAAAATCGGTACTGCCGACACTACAATAACCGCAAATTTCAAGTTTTCTGTGTACGCCGCCCTGCTGTCAATAACCCCCGCCTCCAAATCACGAATATTGTCCTGTATTAAAATTTCCCTAAGCACCATTTGCAGGGGAAACCGTTTCCAATCACTCAAATACACCAATGCGGAAAAATAATCGTTCCATATAGCCACCATATAGTAAAGTGATATAACCGCAATTATCGGCTTGGCAAGCGGAATCATTATGCGAAACAGCACCGTAAACTCATTTGCCCCGTCAATTTTTGCCGCCTCCTCCATTGTGCCCGGCAAACTGCGAAAATAGGAGATAGTGATTATTAGGTTATATACAGATATGGCGCCGGGAATAATCATGGCAAAAACGGTATCCAGCATTTTTAAACCTTTCACCACTAAATACATGGGGATTAATCCGCCCGGGAAGTACGTGGTAAACATAATTAAAAACAAAAAAATGTTTTTCCCCGGCAACCCTTTTCTTGTAAGGGAAAAGGCAGTTATAATGGTGACAAATACGCTAAAGGCACCGCCGCACAGCACATAAAACACAGTATTGCGGTAACCTGTCCAAACACGCACGCTCCTCAACACATTTTCATATGCGGTGGTGTTAAACTCTTTTGGGTACAGTAATATTCCTGCATTCTCATAAATTCTCATGGGGTTACTTAGTGACGCAAACAAAACATACAGACAAGGATACAGTGTTACAATAATAAGCAAAGACAAAAAGATATAATTAAACATATCAAATATCAGCTCGCCAAAGCTTTGATTTCTCGCCATCTTTTACCTCCTACCACAACCCGTTGCCCGACGTTTTTTTGATGAAAAAGTTTGCCAACACTAAAAGGTTTAGGTTAATCGTGGAGTTAAAAAACCCCACAGCCGCCGAATAGCTGTAATCTCCCCCTGCAATGCCGCGGCGATATACAAATGTTGAAATAACGTCCGCAGTTTCATAAATGGAAGGATTATATATAAGCAAAATTTTTTCAAACTCCACATTCAGCATTTGCCCGACACGCATAATAAGTAAAATCATAGCCGTGGGCAAAATGCCGGGCAGGGTTATATGAAGCAGTTGTCTCCATCTTCCGGCACCGTCTATCACAGCCGCTTCATATAGCTGGCTGTCAATAGAAGATAGTACCGCAATATATATAATACTTCCCCAACCCGCCTCCTGCCATATGCCGGAGATAGTATAAATGGGATAAAAGTATTGAGGATATGTCATAAAAGAAATCCGCTCAAAACCTAAAATATGACGTATTTCGTTTACAAACCCGTTCTTTGCCGCGAATGTTAGTATAAGGCTTGACACTACCACGGTTGAGATGAAATAAGGCATATATGTTATACTTTGAACTGCCTTTTTAAACCGCAGGGCTTTCACTTCGTTGAGCAGCAGTGCTAAAATAATAGGAGCGGGGAACACAAATAACAATCCCAAAGCATTAATGGTAAGGGTATTTCTTATTAACTGCCAAAATTTATAGTTTGACACGAAAAGGCGGAAATTTTCAAGCCCCACAAAGGGACTGTTCCAAACCCCCTTTGTAACAGAAAACTTTTGAAATGCTATGACGTTTCCAAACATGGGTGCATAGGAAAACAATATATAATAAAGTGTTGCGGGGATTAAAAGGATATAAATATTTTTGTACTTTACAATCCTGCGCCATGTACTGTTTTCCGTACCAACAAAAGCTGATTTGGTTTTTACACTTGTCTTGGGCGTTATCATCTGCTGATATACCTTTCATAAGAGCTGTTGTAAATTTCTATAATCCCCATAAGCCCCATCTTTTTTACATCTTCCCTAACCTTTGGGATGCTGTCAACCGATTGCCTGCCCATTATAATCTTGTTAATCGCCTCTGTCACATAAGAGTCAACCTGTGCCATAATTTGCGCAATTTCGCTTGTCTCTTCCTCGGTAAATTGAAGGGTTGGCAAATCCAAGGTTTTGTCCACGTCATCCGCACTCCAAGTATCAATCGCCTCACGTCCCCAGCCTGATATGCACTGCTCATAACATCTGACATCTTGGAGGGTTGGGAACTTACTGTCCCTTGCCCCAAGGCTAACCG
>CAZNYY010000014.1:0-16891 GCA_964577335.1 uncultured Oscillospiraceae bacterium
GTAATAAATATTATTACGTCCGCCGTGTCAATTGCAAGCTCCGCCTGTATCAGCATTTCCCGAAGTACGGTGTCATCTTTGGCAGGCTCAATGCCCCCTGTGTCAACTATCGAAAAATGCACGCCTCCCCAATCGGCATCGGCATAAATCCTGTCACGGGTAATGCCGGGCGTGTCCTCTACTATTGATATTCTGCTGCCAGCTATTTTATTAAACAAAGTTGATTTGCCGACATTCGGTCTGCCGACTATTGCTACAACAGGTTTTGGCATACTCTTCCTCCCTAAAGAATAATCTCGTTCCATAAACCGCCGCCCGTGCAGGGCGATACGGTAATTTGTGTTCCTATTATGCGGGAGAGCTCCCCCACCGTCATATCGTCCAAAAAAATATCCGTGCCGTGCCTGAGCATAACATCGGGTATCATAACCTTTCCATGGAACTTTTGCCCCGAAAGCGCTCTCACCAAATCACTCCCCGTTAAAAGACCGCTAACCGTTATATGCCCTCCGAAAAACTCGTTTTTAACGGAAACCACATCAATTTTTATTTGCGGGTACATATCCTCCGCCGCATTTTTAAGTACGCAAAGGGTTTGGTATGCCGCCTCCCCCGTTACCAGGGTTACATTTCTCTCCCCGTTTGGAGGTTTTTTTGCGATGGCATCCAAAAGCTCGTCTTTCAGGCTTCGTATAAGTCCCACGCCGTTTTCAATTTGCGGAAACCCTTCATAATCGGATGAATGGGGTACCTCCCGCTTTGCATTTACATAAAACTCGTCCGCCGCATAAACAAAACGTGTCCCGATGGTTTTTAAAAGCCGCTCCTGCGCTTCATTTATAATGGACAACACCTCGCCACTGTCCTCTTTTGAAAAAGGTTTCAGCGGGTACAACCCCTGCCTGTACCTCGTAATCCCCACAGGCACTACGGAAAGGCTTGTAACATACGGGTGAAGTGCCGCCAAATCATTTACACTTCTCAAAAGCTCATCCCCGTCATTTACGCCCTTTACCAGAACAATCTGGCAGTTTTGATGAATTCCACCCAATGCCAGGCGGCGCATATGCCCCATAAGTTCCCCCGCCCTTTTGTTGCCCAGCATTTTGCGGCGCAGTGCGGGGTTTGTGGTGTGAACGGAAATATTCACAGGGTCAAGCCGCATTTTTATTATTTTGTCAATATCGTCATCACTTGCATTTGTAAGGGTTATGTAGTTGCCTGTAAGAAAGGAAAGGCGTGAATCATCATCCTTAAAATACAGCGTGTCCCTCATGCCCTCGGGCAATTGGTCAATAAAACAAAAGATACAGCGGTTTGAACAGCTTTTAGCGCCTGAGAACAGCGCCCGTTCAAACTCAATCCCCATATCTTCCATATCGGGGTTTTCAATTTCTATTATTTCGGTGTCGCCGTTTTGCTTTTGAACGGTTACCGAAAAAAGGTCGGATGCGGTATAAAAACGAAAATCCAACTCGTCATGTATTTCCTTTTCGTTAACCTCAAGTATTATATCTCCCTTTTGGATATCCGCCTCTTCCGCAATACTGCCCGGCAAAACGCTGCAAACATATGCCCCTCTCAATATCCAGCACCTTTTACCGCCCTGTCCATATCCCGCTCGGCCGATTTTTTGGCGGCGTCAGCCCTTTTGTCATACTGTTTTTTACCACGGCACAACCCAAGTTCCACCTTCACTCTCGGTCCCTTCCAGTAAAGGCTTAAAGGTATCAGGGAGTGCCCCTCACGCATAACAGCACCCAAAAGCCTGTTAATCTCCCGCTTGTGCATTAAAAGCTTTCTGTTTCTAAGCGGGTCCTTGTTAAAAATATTGCCCTGCTCATACGGGCTTACATGCATCCCTTTTAAGATAAGTTCGCCCTCGTCAACCGAGGCATAGGCGTCCTTTAAATTAACCTTGCCCTGCCTGATTGATTTAACCTCGGTTCCCACAAGTTCAATCCCCGCTTCAAATGATTCCAGCACAAAATAATCATGCCTTGCCTTTTTATTTTGAGTTATAGACTTTCCCAAAACCTCACCTCACAAGCAAAAAATCTATCCATCTTGCATCACGGTCAACCGCCGATGTAAGCACACGCACTTTGTCACCTATTTTGAAGACCCTTTTTCTTCTCTCTCCCCTTAGTGACAGCGTTTTCTCGTCAAATTCATAATAATCATCCCGTATATTTTCAACCCGCACAAGCCCTTCAATTGTGTTGTCAAGCTCCACAAAAAACCCAAAACTCGTGACGGAGGATATTATACCCTCAAATTCAACCCCTATATTTTTTTCCATATATTCGCACATCATGTATCTCACGGCATCCCGCTCCGCCTGCTCCGCCGCTTCCTCACGTTCTGATGACGAGCGGGCGGCAATTTCTGTAAACGCAGCAAATTCGGAGGTGCCAGCCCCGTGGATTGATGCCTTTATTATGCGGTGGCACACCAAATCAGGATACCTTCGTATGGGCGATGTGAAATGGCAGTAATACTTTGCCCCCACCCCGAAATGCCCCAGGTTTTGGGCATCGTACTTCGCCTTCATCATAGAGCGCAGTAAAAATGTTGATATAACCCTCTCCTCAGGTTTTCCACGTACCTCGTCCAAAAGCTCACCCATTTTTTTATTTGAAAGCCTGCCACGTATTTTGTAGCCCAAAGTGCTTGCAAAAAGCTTGAATGCCTCCGCCTTTTCCTCCTCCGGCTCCTCATGCACACGGTAAACAAACGGCAAATCCGCCCAAAAGGCGTGCTCCGCAACAGTTTTATTGCAAGCAAGCATAAATTCTTCAATCATTTGATGGGAAATGCTGTGCTGCCGCACACGCACATCCCCCGCTTTTCCGTCCTCGTCCAAAATAATCTCCGCTTCGGGGATATCTAAGTTCACCCCGCCTGATGCCATGCGGTTTTTTCTAAGTATGGCGGCAAGCTTTTTCATTCCCAAAAGCATTGGACGAATTTTTTCATATTTCCGCCAAAGGGGGCTGTCCTCATCCTCCAAAAGCTGTGTGACATCCTCATACACCATGCGGTAGTCCGATTTTATGACACTCTCATGTATTTCGTGGGATACAGTTCTGCCCTCAGCGTCAAAATCCATCACGGTTGTAAGGGTCAATCTGTCCACTTCAGGATGAAGACTGCAAATACCGTTTGACAAAGCCTGTGGCAACATAGGCGACACACGGTCTGGAAAATAACAGCTTGTCCCCCTCTCCTGTGCCTCACGGTCTATTACCCCCCGTCGGGTGACGTACTCGGAAACATCGGCTATATGCACATATAACCTAAACCCGCCGTCTATTTCCTCCAGGCTTATCGCATCATCAAGGTCACGGGCATCCGCCCCGTCAATCGTAATCGTCAAAAGTTCTCTAAAATCATGACGAGTGTCATATTTCACCGCCTTGTCCGCCGCTGTATCGGCCGCCGCTAAAACCTTGTCAGAAAAGCCGTCGGGTATCCCGTGGTTTAACATGATAGAAAGCATTTCGGTATTTTGTTCGCCCGACACGCCAAGGGTTAAATAAATCTCCGCTTCGGGGGTTTCCCAGTCGGTTATATTAGCCGCAACTTTTTGGTTTTCAAAGCTTTGATGGGGATTTGTTATTTTGAAAACTTTGTTTATCTTGCGGTTGTCAGGCATCAATTTGCCGTCACTGTAAACACCTGTGACGGATTTTTGCGCACGCTCAAGAACCCGTGCGACAAATCCCTCCGTCCTGCCCCTTGCCGCCTTTTGCACCCTTGCCAAAACAATGTCCCCATGCATGGCACTGCCGACATTTTCCTCCGAAACATAAACATCCCCGTCATCGTTTAAAACAAAGCCGTACCCCTGTTCGTTCTGACGGAAAACGCCCGACACAAAGCCCGCCCGTGCCGCACTTTCGTACCTGCCCCGCTTGCTTTTTATTATCTTGCCCTCAACCGTCAACTCTTCCAAAAGCTTTAAAAGTTCTTCCGTATCATTTTCCACGCTTATCATAAGGGCAATTTCATCAGGCAGAAGGGGAACCTTTGCCTGATGCGTCAAAAACCCAAACAGCTTTTCTTTTCTATCCAAATTAACCCTCCGCATCTTTTAAAAAGCCACCCCTTTTTTATGAGAGGCGGCTTAGTTTTTACGCACTAAATACTGTAGAGAGCAAAAGCGAGGTTATAACAAACAGGACCGCGGTCGCAGTAGTCAATTTTTCAAGAAGTCCGTCCCATGTCCTGCCCTTGTTTTTACCGTAAAATGTGTCAGTACTGCTTCCGCCGATGGTGCCTGACAAGCCCGCATCCTTACCCGTCTGCAATAAAACAATAGCAATTAATGCCACTGTTACAATTATATGTATGACAGTGACTGTTGTTTGCCAAAACATATCCACACCTCCCATGCTTTTTACTGAAATTTTTATCATAATGTAACGGGCTGAAAACTTTTTGCGAACAAAAATTTTCACACCTTAATACATTCAATCAAAGTGGGGATTTCCCCCACGAGTTATTCTACCACATCATCAAATTATTTACAAGTATTTTTTTATTACCTGTTCATATTGCAAGAAATATGAACAGGTAATAGTATTTTAACCTAAAATTTCGCTTTCTATTCGCAGTAACCGATTGTATTTTGCAGTTCTTTCTCCACGGCACGGAGCGCCGGTTTTAATCTGCCCCGCACAAAGCCCCACTGCCAAATCCGCAATAAACGCATCTTCCGTTTCGCCGCTGCGATGAGATATAATCGTCCCATAATTTGCACTTTTTGCAAGCTTTACTGCATTTATCGTTTCCGTAAGAGTTCCTATCTGATTGGGTTTTATCAAAATTGCATTACAAATCCTCTGATCTATTCCCCGTTTAAGTCTTTCAGTGTTGGTCACAAATAAATCGTCCCCCACAAGCTGAATTTTCTTTGAAAGCGCACGACTTATCATAAGCCACGCTTCCATATCATCCTCAGCCGCCGCATCTTCAATAGATATAATCGGGTATGTTTCAACAAGCCGCTCCCAGTATTCTTTTAGTGCCTCGGCATCAAACTTGGCACCTGATTTGGGAAGACTGTATACGCCATCGTGAAACCATTCCGTGGCAGCGGCATCCAGTGCGATTTTAATGTCACTCTCGGTGTTGTACCCCGCCTTTTCAACCGCTTCAAGGATGAATTTGACAGCCTCCTCCTCACCCGACAAATCCGGCGCAAAGCCGCCCTCGTCACCCACAGCGGTTGCAAGCCCACGACTGTTTAGCAAATCTTTCAATGCGGCGTAGACCTCCGCACACATACGAAGCCCCTCGCCGAAGGTTTCAGCCCCCGTAGGCACTATCATAAACTCCTGAATATCAAGATTGTTCGCCGCATGGGCCCCGCCGTTTAAAATATTCATCATGGGCAGAGGTGTCATATCCCCGTTCATGCCGCCGATATAGCGGTACAGTTCCTGCCCCGAAGCGTCAGCCGCCGCACGGGCACACGCAAGTGATACCGCCAGTGTCGCATTTGCGCCTAAATTGCTTTTATTTTCGGTGCCGTCAAGTGCTATCAAGACCTCGTCAACCCTGCTCTGCCCAAAAACACATTCCCCGTGGAGAGCATCATTTATCCTTGTGTTGACGTTTTGAACAGCCTTTAAAACGCCCTTGCCGCCGTAGCGCCTTTTGTCACCGTCACGAAGCTCCGCCGCCTCATGTGCGCCTGTGGAGGCACCCGACGGGACGGATGCTCTGCCCCGAAAGCCCCCCTCCGTCACTACCTCCGCTTCAACCGTGGGGTTTCCCCTTGAATCAATTACCTCTATCGCAGAGACCTTTTCTATGTTCATTTCCAGTCCTCCTTTCAAAAAACCATCCGCAGTATTATCTGTCATGCAAGGTTAAAATATACATTTTGCTCTTTTATCATATAATAAGGCTTTCGCCCGTCATTTCCTCTGGTTTTGCAATCCCCATAATTTTAAGCAGGGTTGGTGCAATATCCGCCAAAACACCGCCCTCACGCAGTTTTGTTTCATGACCTATTACTATGAAGGGAACGGGGTTTGTAGTGTGGGCTGTGAAAACATCGTCACTGTCTTCCTCAAGCATTTTGTCGGCATTCCCATGGTCGGCGGTTATTAGCGAAACACCGCCCCGCTCTTCTACCGCATAAACCACCCGCCCTACACACTCGTCAACTGTTTCAACCGCTTTTACTGCACTGTCAAAAACCCCTGTATGCCCTACCATGTCGCAGTTTGCAAAGTTTAAAATTATGCAGTCATAGATGTCTTCCTTTATTTTCTCAAGCACCGCTTCCGTAACCTCGTATGCACTCATCTCAGGCTTTAAATCATATGTTGCCACCTTGGGGGAAGGTATTAAAACCCTGTCCTCGCCCTTTGCCGGCTCCTCAACACCGCCGTTGAAGAAGAAGGTTACATGAGCGTATTTTTCAGTTTCCGCAATCCTAAGCTGTTTTAAGCCAAGGCGTGAGATGTACTCCCCAAAAGTGTTTTTTAATGACTGCGGCAAAAATGCCACCGAAACATTCGGCATTTGCGCATCATACTGTGTCATGCATGCATAATAAGTATCAAAGAACCCGTTTTTCCTGTCAAACCCCGAAAAGTCTTCGTCAACAAAGGTTCTTGTAATTTCCCTTGCCCTGTCGGGTCTGAAATTAAAGAGAATAACACTGTCACCCTTCTTTATAACGCCATCCTTTTCAAAAACCGCAGGCACCACAAATTCGTCCGTCACTTCCTGCTCATATGATTCCCTGACATATGCGGCGGGGTCATCCCCCTCCCTGCCTTCTCCGTACACCATGGCGGCATATGCCCTCTCAACTCTCTCCCATCTGTTGTCACGGTCCATTGCGTAGTAACGCCCGGAAACCGTAGCAATTTTGCCAGTGCCCTTTTCTCGCATCACAGTCTGCAATTCATCAATAAACCCTGCGCCCGAAACGGGGGACACGTCACGCCCGTCCAAAAACGCATGTACATAAACCTTTTTTAACCCTTGGCGTGCCGCAAAATCCAAAAGAGCATACAAATGAGTATTGTGGCTGTGTACCCCGCCATCCGACAAAAGACCTGCCAAATGCAGTGCCGCACCTGTTTTTTTGCAGTTTTCGGCGGCGGCTGTTAAAGCGGCATTGTCAAAAAAAGTTCCTTCGCTGATTTCCTTTGTAATCCTTGTAAGCTCCTGATATACAATCCTGCCCGCTCCGATGTTTGTATGCCCCACCTCGGAGTTGCCCATCTGCCCATCAGGCAGACCTACTGCCATTCCCCCCGCCTCAATTTGAGTGCTTGGGTACTCGGCAAAATATCTGTCAAGGTTAGGGGTTTTTGCCGCATAAACCGCATTCCCCCTTGTAACCTCCGTAAGTCCAAGACCGTCCATTATAATAAGTGTTACCGGCTTTTTCAAAGTATCCTCCCCCTCTATGCGTTGGAAATCACTGAGAAATCCGCTGCTTTAAGGCTTGCGCCCCCTACCAGTCCGCCGTCAATATCCGCCTCGGCAAAAAGCTCGGCCGCATTGTCGGCTGTTACACTTCCGCCGTAAAGCACCCTTATTTCCTTAGCTGTTTTGCTGCCGTACAGTTCCAAAAGCAAAGCCCTGATAGCCCCGCAAACCTCTTGCGCCTGTGCAGAGGTAGCGGTTTTACCCGTGCCAATTGCCCATATCGGCTCGTATGCTATAACAATACCCGCCACCGCTTTTTCATCCACTCCCCCAAGGGCGATTTTAAGCTGTGTTCTTATATGCTCCACCGTGACTCCGTCCTCCCTTTGGGATAGGGTTTCACCGCAACAAAGAACAGGTGTAATGCCATGCTCTATCGCCGCCAAAACCTTTTTGTTCACGGTTTCATCTGTTTCGCCAAAATATTCACGTCTTTCCGAATGTCCTATTAGAACGTGTTTGATACCCATCTCAAAAATCATCCCGGGTGCAACCTCGCCTGTATATGCACCCTTTTCCTCAAAATGCATATTCTGCGCACCCACCATTATATCTGTGCCTTTTAGTACGTCTGCCACCGCAGAAAGGCACACAAATGGCGGGAAAACCAAAACGTCATGCTTTGAATTTTCAAGGCTTTTTACAAGTTCTCCCGCAAATTTTTCAGCAGTAGCGGGTGTCAGGTTCATCTTCCAATTACCTGCCGCTAATTTTTTTTTTGTATCCTCCAAAAGGCATGCAATACCCGGCAGTTCAATCCCCTCAAGGTATTCAAGCGCCGCACCGCCGCCTGTTGAAATATGTGTCATTTTATCCGCAAACCCAAGCTGTATTACAGCCGCCGCACTGTCCCCTCCGCCTATTATTGTAACAGCATCGGCTTCCGCCACGGCCTGTGCCAGCGCCCTTGTTCCCTTTGCAAAGCGGGGGAACTCAAACACTCCCATCGGTCCGTTCCAAATCACCGTTTTTGCACCTTTCACGACCTCTGAAAAGCATTTAATGCTCTCATCGCCTATATCCATGCCCATCCAACCGTCCGGGATACTGTCGCTTACAACCTCTTTCATCTCGGCTTCAGCATCAAACTTGTCCGCAATAATCGTTGTTTTTGGCAGGATAAGCTTTACACCCTTTGCCTCGGCTTCTTCCATAAGCTCCGCCGCCAAGGAAACCTTGTCCGCCTCACATATGGAGTTGCCCACAGTATGCCCCATAGCCCTAATAAAGGTGTACGCCATGCCGCCGCCTATTACAAGTGCATCAACCTTGTCAATAAGGTTTCTTATAACGCCAATTTTGTCGGACACCTTGGCACCCCCCAAAATTGCCACAAACGGACGGGCAGGGTTTTCAAGCGCCCCTCCCATAACCTCAATTTCCTTTTGAATTAAAAACCCGCAAACCGCTGGCAAATAATCCGCAACCCCTGCTGTGGATGCGTGCGCACGGTGCGCCGTTCCGAATGCGTCGTTTACATATATTTCTCCAAGCGAGGCAAGTGCCTTTGCAAATTCGGGGTCGTTCTTCTCCTCCTCCTTGTGAAAGCGAACGTTTTCAAGAAGCGCCACGCCCCCGTCCTCAAGCGCATTTACAACCGCTTTTGAGCTATCACCTATTACATCCTCAGCCATAGCCACCTCACGCCCTAAAAGCTCGGACAACCTTTTAGCCACGGGGCGCAGACTGTATTTCATATTAAATTCACCCTTCGGGCGCCCTAAATGGGAGCATAGAATAACCTTCGCACCCTTATCTATAAGGTACTTTATTGTGGGCAGCGCACCTACCAGGCGGTTTTCATCCGTTATGCGCCCCTCCTCGTCAAGCGGCACATTAAAGTCACACCGCACCAGCACCTTTTTACCTGAAACATCAATACTCTCAATACTTTTCTTATTCATCTTCCACACCTCTATTAAAATAATATCAAAATTAGTTTACACCATTTTTAGACTATTATCAAGTAAATTTATTCAATTCGTTAATATTTTCCCAAACCTTACAAAAGTAAAATTAAATTTATGTTGAAATATACAGAGTTTTGTTATAAAATAATACTAAATAAATTGAAAAGGCAAGTGATGAAAATGAATAGTTACAGGATATCCATTGCGGGTGTTGAGAGGGATTTGCCGCTTTGCAAGGTTGGCGAGGACTTGTATATAGCGGCTTTTATCATGTTTGGGGATGTTGAGGCGACGAAAGTTTTCTCGGCAGAGCTTTTGAAAATGGCTCCGGAGTATGATATTCTTATGACTGCCGAATCGAAGGGTATTCCCCTGGTTTACGAAATGGCACGTCAGGCAGGGCAGAACGAATACATTGTGGCAAGAAAAGGTCCAAAGCTATATATGAAGGATGTTGTTTACACCCATGTAAACTCTATAACCACCGAAACCGAACAGATTTTGTGTGTGGGTTCACGGGAGGCGGAACTTATGCGGGGCAAGAGGGTGCTTATTGTGGACGACGTTATAAGCACGGGGGAATCGATTGCCGCAGTTGAAAAGCTGATTGCAACAGTCGGCGGCACGGTTGCAGGTAAAATGGCGGTTTTGGCGGAAGGGGATGCCATAGGGCGAAAGGATATAACCTATCTTCAGCGCTTGCCGCTGTTTCATGAGGACGGCAGTGAAATTTAAAACAAATTTTTAGGGGTGCGGCAAAATATACTGCCGCACCCCCTTTTTTTTAAACCACGCCTTGCTCCATCAAAGCGTCCGCAACCTTTAAAAACCCTGCGGCCTTCGCGCCAAAAACATAATTTCTGTCCTGCTCATATTCCTTTGCAATCATTGCGGCATTGTCATGAATATTCCTCATTATATCTTTAAGTCTGCCGTCCACCTTGTCAAAGCTCCAACAATGCCTTGCGGAGTTTTGGCTCATCTCAAGCGCCGAAACCGCAACTCCCCCCGCATTTGCCGCCTTGCCCGGGGCAAACAAAATTCCTTCCCTTATAAACAGACGGGTTGCCTCAAGTGTTGCGGGCATATTTGCACCCTCGCCCACGGCAATACAACCATTTTTAATCAACTCCCTTGCATCGTTCTCCCTAAGTTCGTTTTGCGTAGCACAAGGCAGTGCTATCTCACAAGGTATGCCCCATATGCCTCCCCCCTCATGGTACTCTGCATCAGGTCTGTAACCAAGGTATTCCCGTATTCTTCCCCGGTTAACCTCCTTAATTTGTATAATCGCATCCAAATCAATCCCATGCGCATCATACACATATCCGTCAGAATCACTCATCGCAACAACTTTTCCACCTAATTGATGAACCTTGTCAACGGCATAAATCGCAACATTGCCCGAGCCTGAAACCACTGTCGTTTTCCCTTCAAAGCCCTCACCCTGTGCGCTTAGCATCTCGTCCACAAAATACACTAATCCGTAGCCTGTTGCCTCCTTTCTGGCAAACGACCCTCCGTAAGACAGTCCTTTCCCTGTCAACACACCATTATGCACCCCCGTAATTCTCTTATACTGCCCGAACATATAGCCTATTTCTTTTCCGCCAACTCCTATATCTCCTGCGGGAATATCGGTGTCCGCACCGATATGGCGGTAAAGTTCGGTTATAAAGCTTTGGCAAAACGCCATAGTTTCCCTATCGCTTTTACCCTTCGGGTCAAAGTCCGAGCCGCCCTTTCCGCCGCCTATCGGAAGACCTGTGAGGGAATTTTTAAATATCTGTTCAAATCCCAAAAACTTTATAATGCTTAGATTTACCGTGGGATGAAAGCGCAGTCCTCCTTTATAAGGACCGATGGCACTGTTAAACTGAACCCTAAATCCACGGTTGACCCTAACTTTTCCTCCGTCGTCCACCCAAGCCACCCTAAACATAAGCTGCCTCTCCGGCTCAACCAATCTTTCAAGTATCCCCGCATCCTTATAACGAGGGTTTTTCTTCAACACAAGTTCCAAAGACTCCAAAACCTCTGCCGCAGCTTGATGAAATTCCACTTCACCGGGATTTTTTGATATAATTTTTTCAAGTACTTCATTTAAGTACTTCATACTTTTGCCCCCTTGCAAGATTTAGAATGATTTTTTTTGTTTTTAAATAATAGCATAAAAAATAACGATATGCAATGTTTTTTTTCAATTTTTTCGAAAAATGTTTCTACCATGCACACCCATGTCCTCCATTCGAGAACATACTTCTGTTATTTGTGCGGGAAAGATCCGTCAACCTTCTATTTTTTTCATTTTCAATTCACCAAAACACATATACATCCATACTATGTATTGAAGGAATTCAATAAACAATTAATTACATGGAAGGTGATTATTAATGGATGATAAGACATTGGGCATGAGCAACTGCGGTGTTCCTAAGGATGCAGTTTGCATTCGCACTGAGCAGGTGTACGACTCATGTAAATCAAAAGAATGTCTTGAAAACGTGAGAGTTTTTTTGACAGAAAGAGGACAAAATATAGTTGACCGTGCAATTAACGTGAAATGCCGCAACGCAGAAATTATATGGATATTTAGCGATGTTGAACCTGTTCCCTTCAATCAGGGCTTTTACACGGTTGACCTGAAATACTTCTTTAAAATAACTTTGGATGTATTCACCGGCGTTTGCAATCCCACAAGGGTTGCAGGACTTGCCACTTTTGACAAAAAGGTTGTGCTTTTCGGCTCGGAAGGCAATGCCAAAGTGTTCGCTTCAAAGTTTAAGGAAGACAGCTTTGACCCGCAGCTTTGGAAAAAGACGAATTTGCCGAAATCTGTAGTAGAGGTTGTGGACCCCATATGCTTGTCGGCAAAAGTTGTTGACACACACGACCCGTGCGGCTGCAATTGCGGCTGTGACTGCGATACCGATTTTGCAAATGTTCCCGAATGTGTGCAGCGGCTTTATGACGATGCCCTTGTAATGGGCGGAGACTGCAAGCGAGTTTATGTAACCCTTGGGCTTTTCACAATTATAAAGCTCACGAGAGACACTCAGCTTTTGATACCTGCATACGACTTCTGCATCCCCGACAAGGAATGCATATCAGCAACGGACGACAATCCCTGTGATCTGTTTGAAAAACTTAATTTCCCAATTGACGAGTTTTTCCCGCCCTTAAAATGCAATTTCGGTGACCAAAAATACAAATATGAGGATTTAAAGGGTAGCTGCGGATGTAACTGACTTCCTGTTTTTACTTAAAAAGCCTTAGTTTTCATACTATTTTTTAGAAAAATACGCTCACACTATAAGCGGAGGTGATTTACTTGACAGACAAATATATTGATTTGTTCGACATGATGGAGCAAGACCCCGAGGCGGAGGATTATTACGTAAATCTGCCGGATTATATTAAGGATATGATTGATGACCGTGCGGACAATGTGCGCACATTTGAGGAACTTAGAAACTACGCCGATAATTTGCTAAGCGGCGACAAGTAGAGCATAGCTTACAAAAAATCAAAACCCCCGTAACTTGAAAAATTAGTGGCGGGGGTTTTGATAAAATAATTCAAAAAGGTTCCCAAAGGAACACCCGCTCTGCACCCCATTCTTGGGGATAACTTTTATGGGTCTTTTGTTTCCTCGACTTGCTTTTTCAAAGAGAACCTTACATTGTTTTTGTCATCCCCAACCGAAAACTGCCGTGTATCTTTTTCGGTATTTTGCATAAACTGGGTATTGACACCTTTATTATCTTGTGATATAGTGGTGTCAACAGAAGGATTAGTGCTTACGGATGTATCGCCCAACAAAAGGTTGGCGTACTTGCCGTAATCGGCATTAATCCTTTTAATATTATTTATTTCATAGAATGTCGACTCTTTTTCTGATACTCCAACATTAATAAGCCCCTCAAAAACTTGTCCCCCTACGATAAATTTAGTCTTGTAGTAGTCAAATCCATATTCGTCAAACTTATGGTTTTTATGGTCTTTAATAAGACAGGGTAAGACAGGGGACGGTTCTATGTCTTTATGACATCATCCCCCGAATAGAGTGTACTGACTGTTAAGGCTGTTCGTATATCATCGGCGCCGAATGTAATTCCAAAAAGTTCGTATCATGCTTTTGAATTGTTTTATACGGTACGGCAGCTCTCGTGTACCGATACCAAGTTTCAGCAATATATGGTGCTTGTATTACAAAGGGTTTGTAATTTTGGCGGCTTTTTGCAAAGTCTGTCAAAGCGTTATATGCGCCTTCCTCAATAAGTGCGCGCGCACGGTTTGGGTGTAAATGTAATGCGGCTATAGTACTTTTTCTATAATCCTCGTAATTTAAATCTTCTCCGCTTGTTTCATTAATCCCCTCTTTTACAGCAATGGTATGAATTTGCGGTATAAGCGCCTGTGCTTCTTCGCAAAATGCCTTGTCACCCGAGCCAAAAATAGCCGGCACGCCAAAACACCCCGCAACCATGGCAAACTCACCAAATTCACCGACGGAAATATCATTTATTCTGCGGTCAATAACCTCGTGGTTCTGTGTATGAGCAAGATGTGCCTTTAGGGCGCCTGCCTTCGCATGCTGACCTATCCAAGCTGCTGCATCAAATTTTTCTGACATTCCAAATTGATATTCTCTTGGCAAACCCCTTGATAAGTACAATGCACGTTCATCTAAAAGCAAGGAATTAATCCCCCCGTGACCATGCCCGCCAACAACCAAGAATTCACTTCCCCCCGCTTTTGCAAAACCGGCAATTGCAGCGTTCACTTCTTTTGTCAGCAGTTCACGGGTCAACTCATAATATCTGCTGTCATAACACACCCAATCCTCTATATTTTCCACGCCGGCTACACCCTCGGCATCTGTCATAATATAGACACGCATTTTTACCTCCAATCATAAATGCTTTTATTTGTGACCGTTTTTTCATTGCATTCTGTATCATAGCTAAATTATAATGACGACGACATATAAAGTCAAGTGATATATACAATAAAACACATTTGTTTTTATTGACCTTCACAGAATATATGTGATATATTTAAAATAACAGTTTTGCATTCATATATAAAATTATTAAAATATCGGAGGTAAGAAAATGCGAAAAATTATTGCGTTTATTTTAACTGTAGTATTGTTAAATGCGGGAACGTCATTCTCATGTAAAGCTACCGACAATAAATTTGTTAAAATTCGTGCGAAAGACAATGCAAGTTATGCATTAAACGAAGACGGCACTGTGTGGAAATGGGGAAGCAATATATTAAATCCCACCAAAGTGTCAGATATACCCACAGATTTATTTGTTACTGATGACGGACTTGGCAAAACGTATTATTTCCGCAGCACGAGTAACGTTGGAAGGGGTGTTATAACTGCTCAAGCTCATTCCGGGGTTATTGAAATAAGTATCCCAAATGACATTGTCAAGATCCGGTGTGCTGAAAGCTTGTATGCATCTTTACCAACTTTAGGGGCTTTTGTTTTAAGAAACGATGGTGTGTTCGGTACCCTTTCGCCCTTCCTAAACGAGGATGGAATTATTTCGTTAACCTTCAGTGCCGCAGAAGAAATGACTGATGTTAAGGACTTTGGCGTGAGCATTCAATTTAGCGTAACAAAGAGGGCTTCGGGTATGGAAATGCCGCACCAGTCTTGGACAATAATGGTTTTAAAAAATGACGGAACCGTTTGGCTTCAATCAGAATACACCAACTATAGCTACACCCCCGAATTTAATTTTCATCAGGTTGAGGGGTTGGTCGATATAGAATCCATATCATTGGAAAAGTCCCACACATTGGCATTGGACAAAAATGGCGATGTGTGGGCATGGGGAGGTAACGATTACGGTCAACTGGGAAATGGGCTTTCCGACAGTATAAAATATCCCACTAATGTTGCATGTATCGAAGGCGCGACCACGGTAATTGCCAACAACAACGGATACATGGGGGCACTAAAGAACGACGGCATTTTTTCCGGTTGGGAAATTTCCGATATGCAACATAAAAAACCATTATATTTTACCAAGGGTGAATTGCAGCAAAGCGATGAAGTGGTTGTTAAAACCATCCTCGGTCCATACGGTGTATCTTTTCAGGCAGGTCTTGAAGAAATAACTGCCGGTTATCGTATAAGAGGTGGTGTTCTCGGTCCTGGAGCCATTACCGCCAAATTAAAAGGCGATGGGACGGTGTGGTTTAATGGATATATTGATTCTGAATATGTTCAGGTAGAAGGTTTAACCGATATCATCGATATTGGGGCAAGTGCATCTGAAATATATGCGCTAAAAAGTGACGGCACACTATGGTCTATTAATGAAGACAAGTTTAAACAATTTGAAAACCTTATCGGAATTAAATCCTTTGCCTGTAGTATATCAAATATAATCGCCATCAAAAATGATGGAAGTGTAATAAAATATGATAGACAAACGGGTACCAAGACAAGCTTTCCACAGCTGGGTGGCGCTGTATCTGTTGATGCCGCATATTTTTCCTCCGAGTATTCTCCTTACTATTACGGGTCTTATTATTGTGCATTAAAACAAGACGGAAGCGTTTGGGTTTGGGATGACGGTAGCGGACTTTTAAGGAGGACAGATGATGCCCTGCCGACAAAGGTCATAATGGCAAAGGCAATATACAAAATAAACGACCCTGCGATGGTTTTTGATGGTTTAACACATGAAATCGACCCCGGCAGAGGCACCGCTCCAATTTTAATCAATGACAGAACCTTTCTTCCCGCAAGAAGTTTGACGGAACATTTTGGCGGAACTATATCTTGGAATGAGGTTTCTAAGGAGGTAACTATTTCTTATAATTTAAAAGAAATCAAATTATCGGCAGACAAAAACATAATCAGTGTAAACGGCAAAGAACAGCTAATAGATGTGCCCCCCATTATAATAAATGATCGAACCTTTCTTCCCCTGAGAGCCGTTATGGAAATTATGGATTTTGATGTACAGTGGGATGACAGTACATATAGGGTTTTTATAAATCCAATCTGATATGATACTTGTCAAAGAACGATTAAAATACAAATGTGCAATATAATATCAAATTGACAGGTTCGTTTTTGTCCGGCTTTGGATATGTACATTAAAATGCTATCTTAATATTAAAAATGCAATTATAGCCAATATTTATCTTGCATAAAGTTTGACTTTGCTGAATTAACCCTAAAATAAACACCCTTTCAGGGAACTTATTCAACCAAAACTTTGCCCCTTGACAAGGAGTAGTTTTGCTAATGTGTTACTATGTCTTGGCTTTTAAGAATAAAAATAAATTTGTAATCAAAAAAGCTTGACAAACAAAAACAAATGTTTTATACTATTACAAGTGCTTATAACAAACAAAAACTTTCATCATTTTGGATGTTGCCTTCTGAGAATGTAGGTTTGTTGGTTTGCATCCAAATTGAGAGTCATCAGGCCCATTGGTCAAGCGGTTAAGACACCGCCCTTTCACGGCGGTAACAGGGGTTC